>NZ_JARAVL010000032.1:0-125654 GCF_033792725.1 Streptomyces sp. PA03-5A
GCGCGGGGCCGCGGGGTGCGCGGAGGGGCCCGCGGGCCAGGCGCCGCCGATCCGGCGGGCGAGGGGGCGTCCGGACAGCGGCCGCCAGGCCACGCGTGGCTCCCTGCGGGCGGCGGCGCCCTGGTCGAAGGCGATGCCGCCACCCGCCGCGACGAGGGCGAGCAGGAACTCCGGGCTCGAGGCGTGCCGGACGCCACCGGGGACGAAGCCCGCCGCGCGGCAGCCCTCCAGCAGCCGGTCGTACCAGCCGGGAGCCTCCCCGCGCGGGAACACCACGAGGTCCTGGCCGGACAGATCGGCGAGGGACACCTGCGGACCGCGGGCCACCGGCGAGGCACGGGGTAGGACGACTCCCAGGTCGAAGGCGACCTCCGGGCCGAGCCGCAGTCCGGCCGCCTCCACCGGGCGGTGGACGAGGCCGACGTCGAGGCCGCCCGCACCGAGGAGCCGCAGCTGCTCCGCGGTGGTCGCCTCCCGCAGATCGACCGCCAGACCCGGGGCGTGTTCCGTGCACGCGGCGAGCAGCGCGGAGGCCACCGCCGCCGTGGTGCCGGTGGGCACGGCCGCCCGCAGGGTGCCCAGGCCCCCGTCGGCGGCACGCCGCGCCAGGGCCCGCAGGCGGTCCTCACGGGCCAGGAGTTCCCTCGCCTCCTCCAGCAGCAGCGTCCCCGCCGAGGTCAGCGCGGTACGGCGTCGCGACCGGTCGAACAGCTCCGCGCCGAGTTCCCGCTCCAGCGCGCGCACCGCCTGGCTGACCGGCGGCTGTGCCGTGCCCAGCCGGTCGGCGGCGCGGCCGAAGTGCAGTTCCTCCGCGACGGCGACGAAGATACGCAGGTGGCGCAAGAGATCCACGATCAAGGACCCTACGCGAGGAGGCTGTTGATGGTCGAGGAGGACATCCGGGAGGTGTTCGCGGCGGCGGGCGCCGAAGGGGTGCTGCACGCCGTACCGGTCGGTGCAGGGGCCGGCGACACGGCCGAGGTCGCCGTCGGCGCGGACGAGCCCGTGGTCCTCGCGTCGGTCGTGAAGATCCTCGTGGTGCTGGAGTTCGCCCGCCAGGTGGCCGCCGGCCAGCTCGACCCCCGTGAGCGCGTAAGGGTCACCGCGGCCGACCGGCTCGGCGGCTGGGGCACGGCGGGATGCGCCGACGACGTCGAGCTCTCGCTCCGCGATCTCGCCCACTTCGCGATGTCGGTCAGCGACAACACCGCGGCGGACCTGCTGCTGGCCCGGATCGGACTGGACACCGTACGGCTCCTCACCGAGGAGCTCGGACTCACCGGCATCCGGCTCGTGGGCGGTCCCCGGGACGTGCTGGAGTCGATGCTCGCCGACGTCGGGGCAGGCACCGAGGCGGAGTTCGCGGCCCGTTGGCCCGCCCTGCCGGAGGACCGGAAGCGACGGCTGGCGGTCCTGGACCCCACGCGGACCAACGCCGGCACGCCCCGGGAGATCACCCGGCTGCTCGGGCTCGTCTGGCGGGACGAGGCCGGCCCGCCGCAGGCCTGCGCCTGGGTCCGGGAGCTGATGGGCCGGCAGGTCTTCCGGCACCGGATGGTCTCCGGCTTCCCCGGCGAGGTGACGGTGGCCGCCAAGACCGGCACGCTGCCCGGTCTGCACCTGGAGGCGGGGGTCGTCGGCCACCCGGACGGCGGGCGCTACGCGGTCGCCGTCTTCGCCCGCACCCGCGAACTGACCGCGGTGCGCCCCGCGGTGGACTCCGCGATCGGCGCCGCCGCCCGGATCGCGGTGGACTTCCTGCGGGCCGAACGCCGTTGACCTGCGCTCATAGCGGATCGCGTATCAGGCGTGCGGAATTCCGGTCTTGGACGCGGGCGACTCGGCCTTGATCTCCTGAGGCCATGAGCGACGACAGGGACGTACGAGACGTGAAGAGGTTCGGACGGCGCACGATGCTGCGGGGCGCCGCACTGTCCGCGGCCACCCCGCTGCTGCCGGGCACGGTGCCCACGGCGGCAGCGGCGGCACCCGCGGCCCGGCGCGGGGCCCCGGACGCCGGTGCGGCGACCTTCCGCTGGCTGGGCACCGCGGGCTGGCGCATCGACGTCTCCGGCCGGACCGTGCTCTTCGACCCTTACGTCACCCGGTTCCCCACGGGACTCTTCACCGGCGCCTTCGACCCCGCCACCCGGCTGCGGACCGACGAGACCGCGGTCCGGAAGCGCGTCGGCCACCCCGAACTCGTCCTCGTCAGCCACTCGCACTGGGACCACGTCGCCGACGTGCCGTACATCGCCGCCTCCACCGGCGCCCGGGTCGTCGGCACGGAGACCACGTACCACCTGCTGGTCGCGCTCGGCGTCGACCCGGCGCGGATCTCGGTGGTGAAGGGCGGGGAAGTGCTGGACTTCGACGGCATCGTGGTGGAGGTCGTCGCGAGCCTGCACAGCCGCAACAAGGGGTACTCCTACTTCGCCCCCGGCAGGCACGCCGCACCGCCCCAGGCCCGTCCGGATACCATCGCCGACCTCCCCGAGGGCGACACCCTCGCCTTCCAGGTCACGGCAGGTGCCGAGGGGCCCTCGGCGTTCCTGATGGGCGCCAGTGACTTCAGCGAGCGCGCGGCCCGGGGACTGCGCCCGGACCTGGCCATGGTCGCCGTACCGACCAGTGCCTCGACGCACCGGTACGTCCCCCGGTTGCTGCGGGCGCTCGGCGACCCCGGTGTCGTCGTGCCCGTGCACTGGGACGACTTCGAGCGGCCGCTGGACCTGGAGCCGAGGCGCGACCCGTCGGCGGACGTCGAGGCCTTCACCGCGCAGGTCCGCCGCGAGTCGCCCGCGTCGCGCGTCGTCGTCCCCGACTACCGCACCCTCTACGGCGCGGACATGCGGCCGGTCCCCTGACGGCCGGTTCCCGGACCGCGCGGGGCCGGTCAGGCCCCCACGGTGCCGTCGACACCCTCGCGGAGGAAGTCCGCGTGCCCGTTGTGACGGCCGTACTCCAGGAGCACGTGCACCATGACCATCCGCAGGGAGACGTCCTCGCCCCAGCGCGGCTGGTGCCCGGTCAGGTCCAGTGACCCGGCCGCCTCCTCGATCCGCCGGGAGTTCTCCACCTCGGCCTCCCAGGCCGTGAAGGCCTCGGCGCGGATGGACGCGCCCGCGTCGTAGGCCGCCTGGAAGTCGATCCTGTCGGACCAGACCATGGGCGTGTCGTTGTCCTCGAACACCCGGCGGAACCAGGCGCGTTCCACCTCCGCCATGTGCCGGACGAGCCCGAGCAGCGAGAGCGTGGACGGAGGCATCGACTGCTGCCGCAGCTCCTCGTCCGTCAGCCCCCGGCACATGGCCAGCGTGGCCCGGTGGTAGTCGAGGAACGCCCGGAGCGTCTCGCGCTCCCCGCCGAGCAGCGGCGGGCCCACGCGGTCGTCGTCGGTCACTGGATGCTCACTTCCTGCGGAGCGATACGATTGAAGAGTTCTTCAATTCGCGAATCCTTACAGAAGGTACGGGTGGTCCGGGTGCAGGTTCCGCTCTACCAGGCCAAGGCTGAGTTCTTCCGCATGCTCGGGCACCCCGTGCGCATCCGTGTCCTGGAACTCCTGCAGGACGGGCCCAAGCCGGTGCGGGACCTCCTCAACGCCATGGAGATCGAGCCCTCCAGCCTCTCCCAGCAGCTTGCCGTACTGCGCCGCTCCGGCATCGTGACCGCCACGCGCACCGGCTCCACCGTGGTGTACGAGCTGGCGGGCGGCGACGTGGCGGAACTGCTCCGGGCGGCCCGCAGGATCCTCACGGAGCTGCTGACCGGGCAGCAGGACCTGCTGGCCGAGCTGAAGCAGACCGAGGAAGGCTCCGCCGTCCGTACCCCCGGCCCGCCCGGGACGACCGGTGACGCCGCGTGAGCGCCGGGACCGGCTCCGGTAGGGACACGGGCGGCGAGAAGTACAAGCAGCGGGCGGTACTGCTGCGCGTCCTCGTCTACGTCTTCGTCACCCACTTCATCGCCGGCTTCATCACCCTGCTGTTCTACCTGGGGAAGCACGCTCCCAAGTGAGGGGCCCACGGGTTCACGCCGTGCGCAGCGGCAGGGTGACCCATATGCCCTTGCCACCGGTGCCGGGGTCGGGGAGCACCGTGGCCGTGCCCCCGCATTCGGCGGTGACCTCGGTGACCATGGCCAGTCCGCCGCCGGTCGCGGCGGCCCGGAGCAGGTCCGGCCGGTGGGGATGCAGGTCGTACATGGCGAGGGCGAGCACCCCGCCGCCCGTCGCGTAGACGACGTCCAGGCTGGGGGAGACCCCGGCGGCGTGCCGGACGCTGTTCGCGACCAGCTCGCCGAGGATCAGCAGGGCCCGGCCCAGCACGGTGTCGCCCGGGCCGACGCCCCAGGAGGTGTAGACGTACTCGCCCGTCCTGCGGGCCACGGTGACGGACAGGGGCGCCGTCGGGAGGGTCAGCACGTGGCGGCGCTGCAGCATGGCGCGAGCGGTCACCGGGTGCCGGGCCGGCCGTCGTCACCGGTACGGGCACCCGCGCCCCCGGGGCCGCCGAGCCGGTGCCCCTGGAGCGTGAGGGGGTGGATCCGCAGCAGCGTGTCGTGCGGACCGTGGACCCAGTCGGTGAGCGCGCGCCGGTGGTGGGCGGCCTCGTGGGCGTCGGCGAGGTCCTGGGCGGGTCCGGTGGCCGTGACCGACCAGCCGGTGCCCGAGGTCCGGTGGAACCGGTCGCAGTGGTAGGTCACGTCGCCGCCCCGCGTGACCGTGGTGAGCGGGACGGGTGCGCGGACGACGAGCGCGCCGTACTCCAGGACGTGGACGGCGGGGCGGACGACCACCGTGCCGCGCAGCGGGTACACCAGGCGGCCGTTGCCGGCGCCTTCCAGCAGCCACAGCGCCTCCGCCCCGGTCAGGTCGGTCATGCGGTACGCGGGGCTCATCCGGCGGCCTCCCCCCGCAGCACACCGGCCCGGTGCAACCGGGCGCGCGCCGCGCGGACGGCCTCCGGGGCCGTGGCGTGCACCAGGTCCGCGTCCCGCAGCGCGTCCAGCACGCCCAGCGCGTCCAGCGCGTGCCGCTGCCCGGGCCGGAGACCGGACGCCAGCACCGTGATGCCGCGGCGGTTCAGCCGGTCGATGGCGTCCTTGAGGACCAGGGCGCCGGTGGCGTCGATGTGGGTGACGCGGGAGAGCCGCAGGATGACCACCGACACGTCGGCGACCTCGGTGAGTTCGAGCAGGGAACGGTGGGCTGCGGCGAAGAACAGGGGCCCGTCGATGCGGAAGGCCACGATGTGCTCGGCGAGCAGGGCGTGTTCCCCGGCGCCGTGCCCCTCCGGCGGACCCTCGTGCAGCGGCACCCGATCCAGCCGGACCTGCCGCGCCACGGCGCGCAGCGCCAGGGCCCCGGCCACCACCAGCCCGATGACGACCGCGTACGTCAGGTCCAGGGCCAGCGTCGCGGCCGCGGTCAGCAGCAGGACCGCGCCGTCGGCGCGGGTCGCCCGGGCCGTCGCCCGCAGCGATCCGACCTCGACCATCCGGATCGCGGTGGCGAGCAGCACCCCTGCGAGCGCCGCGAGCGGGATGCTCCCCACCAGCGGAGCGGCGACGAAGACGATCACCGCCAGGACGGCGGCGTGGGTGAGCGCGGCCAACCGCGAGCCCGCTCCGGTACGGACGTTGACGGCGGTGCGGGCGATCGCCGCCGTGGCCGGCACCCCGCCGAACAGCGGGACGACCAGGTTCGCCAGGCCCTGGCCGAACAATTCCCGGTCCGGGTCGTGGCGCTGTCCGCGCGTCATGCCGTCCGCGACGGTCGCCGACAGCAGCGACTCCAGGGCGGCCAGGGCCGCGACCGCCAGGGCGGGCGCCAGCAGCGAGGGGAGCGCGGCCGGGTCGAGGAACCCCAGGGAAGGCGCGGGCAGTCCGGACGGCAGGTGCCCGATGCGCGCCACGGGAAGGTCCGTGGCCTCGGCGGCGATCGTGACCACGACGACGGCCGGCAACGAGAACGGCACGCGCGGGCGCCACCGGGCACCCGCCAAGATGGCGCCGGCCACCGCCGCCGAGAGTGCGAGGGGCGCCCAGTGGGGGTGGGCCAGGAACGCGCGTACGGCCCGCAGGGCCACGGCCGCGGCCTTCTCGCCGTCCGGCGTGGGCACCCCGAGGGCCGCGGGCACCTGCTGCAGCCCGATCACACATGCGATCCCGAGGGTGAAGCCCTCCACCACGGGCGCCGGTACGTAGCGCATGTACCGGCCGGCGCGCAGCAGGGCCAGCCCGATGAGCAGCGCACCGGCCATCAGACCCACGGTCAGGACTCCGCCGGGCCCGTACCGGGCGACGATGGGGACCAGCACCACGGTCATCGCCCCGGTCGGCCCGGAGACCTGCACGTCCGATCCACCGAACAGGGCCGCCACCGCCCCCGCCACCACGGCCGTGGCCAGTCCGGCCTCCGCCCCGAGCCCTGAGGAGACTCCGAACGCCAGCGCGAGCGGCAGGGCCACCACCGCCACGGTCAATCCGGCGAGCAGGTCGCGACGGGGCTGCCGCCGCATCGCCGTCAGATCGCCCCGCGCGGGCAGCAACGCGCGTACGGGGCCCCACATCCGCCCTGCCAGCCAAGTCACCGTGCGAAGACACCGGCCCCGTCGTCCCTCGCCCCGGCCGGTTGCCGGGGACGGCCCCGCTGCCGTGCCCCGCGCTTCCCTTGACGGCACAGCGGGATCATCATGTAGTGAATTGAAGATTTTTGCAATTTGTGGATCCGATGGATTGGGCCCTCCGGCGGCGGACGGGCGGCGGCGTAAAGGGACCGTTAGGTCAAGAATCCGTGTCATCGACGCCATGGCGCGTCCCAGGAGCTTCGACGAGCGGCAGGTGCTGCGACTGCCCGAGAGGTGTTCTGGGCCCGTGGCTACGCCGCGACGTCCCTGGAGGACCTGACGGGCGCCACGGGGCTGGGCAAGGGCAGTCTGTACGGGGCGTTCCGCGACAAGCGGCAGCTCTTCCTGCGGGTCCTGGACGACCACCGCGCCGAGCAGCTCGACGGGGTCCGGGAAGCGCTGGGCGGCCCCGGCGGGGCGGTCGCGCGGCTGACCCGTCTGCTCGAAGTGCGGCGGCGGGCTACGGGGCCGACCCGCACCGGCGCGGATGCTTCCTGGTCAACAGCACCTTCGAACTGCACGGCCAGGATCCGGACGTGGTCGAACGTTCCCGGACGACCTACCGGGAGGTCGAGGACCTCCTCGCCGCGTGCGTGAAGGAGGCGCAGCGCGAGGGAGACCTGGATCCGGGGGCCGACCCGCAGGAGCGCGGCCGGCTGCTGCCGGCCGGGCTGCAGGGGATGGAGTTCCTCGCCAAGACCCGCATGGACGCTTCGGGGCTGCTGCAGAGCGGCCGGGCGGCGCTGGCCCGCCTCCCGCGCCCCTGACCGGCGCGGTATCATAACGGTCGTTACAGATCGCCGGGCAGGAGGCCACCATGGCGGGAGGACGACCGAGGGCCTTCGACGTCGACGAGGTGCTGGACCGGGCGCTCGAGGTGTTCTGGCGCCAGGGCTACGAGGGCACCGGGATCTCGGACCTGACCCGGGCCATGGGCATCAACCCGCCGAGCCTGTACGGCGCCTTCGGCAACAAGGAGGAGCTGTTCAAGCGGGTCCTCGACCACTACGCCGACGGCCCTGCCCGCTACATCCGCGAGGCGTTCGCCGAACCCGGCGCGCGCCGCGTCGTCGAGCGGCTGCTGCACGGCGCCGCGGACGCCACGACCCGGCCCGACTGCCCTCCTGGCTGCCTCACCGTGCAGGGAGGCCTCGCCGCGTCGCCCGGGTCGGAGAGCGTGCGCGCCGAGCTCACCGCGCGCCGGGCGTCCGGCGAGGCGGCGCTCCGGCTGCGCTTGGAGAAGGCGCGGGCGGACGGGGAACTGCCCGCCGACGCCGATCCGGCCGATCTCGCCCGCTACTTCATCGCGGTGTACCAGGGCGTCGCCGTGCAGGCCGCGGGCGGCGCGACCCGTGAGGAGCTGCACCGGGTCGTCGATCTCGCGTTGGGCGCCTGGCCCGCGGAGCCGGCGGCCGGCTGACCATCGCCGAAGGGCAGGTCCGCGGGCGTGACCGCCAACGGCGGGCTGACCAGGCCCGTGGTCATCGGCGCTGTCCGGGCGACCTGCGGGGGCCCGGACAGCGTCGAGTCCCGACGTGCGGTCGAGGACGGCAGGCTCCTCCGGCTGCACCCCTGCCCGCCGAACGCTGGCTGTCCCGTCGGCCACGGCATCGGTCCCGCCCTGCGGCCCGTGCACGGCGGACTCCACCAGGGCGTCGTGCACGAACCCGCGTCCACCACCATCGCCGACCTCCCGCCACACGCTCGCCCGGCGGCGCCGACCAGCCCCCTGGTTCAGCGGGCGAGGGCGGCGAGTTCCCGCCACTGCGCCAGCGGGAGTGCGGAGTCCGCGGTGATGACGTGGAGGCACACGTGATCGGCGCCGGCCTGGTGGTGGGCGCGGACGCGGGCGCCGATGGCCTCGGTGTCGCCCCAGGCCACGACGGCGTCGATGAGCCGGTCGCTGCCGCCTCCGGCCAGGTCGTCCTCGGTGAAGCCCTGGCGGAGCAGGCTGCGGGCGTAGTGGTCCATCGCGAGGAACGTCCCGAGGAAGTCCCGGGCGGCGGCACGGGCCCTGGCAGGGTCGCGCTCCGGCACGACCGCCTGATAGGGCGCCAGGAGGGGGCCGGGTCCGAGCAGTTCCCTGGCCGCCGCCGAGTGCTCGGGGGTGACCATGAACGGGTGCACACCCGCGGTGCGTCGTCCCGCGAGCCGGACCATCTTCGGGCCCAGAGCGGCCATGACGCGTTCCCCGGCCGGTACGGGGGCCGGGGCTCCGTCGAGCTCGTCCAGGTAGGCGTCCATGTCCGACAGGGGCCGGTAGGGGCGCCCCGCGCCGCGTGCGGCTGCCGCGTCGCTGACGCCGAGGCCGAGGAGGAGCCGGCGGTCGTACCGCTGCTGCAGCCGCGCGTGTCCTGCCGCCATCTCCGCCGCCCGGTGGCGCCAGATGCTGAGCACTCCGACCGCGACGCGCGCGGTGCGGGTCGCGCGGAGCAGCCGTTCGGAGTCGCCGAGGATGTCGCCGCCGCCGAGTCCGGGGATCCACAAGGCACCCCAGCCCATCGTGTCGAGTTCGGCTGCGGCGTCCTCGATCGCTCCCGGATCGGCCGTGCGCAGCTCGATGCTCCAGATCCCTGTTCGTCCCATGTCCATCGCGTGTGTCCCGTCCGTGCTGGTGGTTCCGGTGCGTACGGCTGTCACCGAGGCCTCCCCGCCGTGGACGGGGAGGCCTCGGCGGGGGTCAGACCTGGTTGGTGCCGCCGTCGACGAAGAGTTCGATGCCGGTGATGAAGGTGCTCTCGTCGGAGGCGAGGAAGACGGCCGCGGCGGCGACCTCCTCGGGCCGGCCCATCCGGCCGAGCGGGATCTGGCCTTCGAGGTAGCCCTTGAGCTGCGCCCTCTGCTCCGCGTCCGCGGCGAGGCCGTCGATGCCGGGTGTGTCGATCGTGCCGGGGCTGATGGAGTTGACCCGGATCGAGCGGCCCCTGAGCTCGTTGGCCCAGGTCCTGGCGAAGGAGCGCACCGCCGCCTTGGACGCCCCGTAGACGCCGAAGGCCTCGTTGCCGACCGAGCCCGCGGTGGAGCCGGTCAGGATGACCGAGGCGCCGTCGTTGAGCAGCGGCAACGCCTTCTGCACGGTGAAGAGCAGGCCCTTGACGTTGGTCGCGAAGATCTCGTCGAAGTGCTGCTCGGTGACCTGCTCCAGGGTGGAGAAGCTGCCGCCGCCCGCGTTGGCGAAGATCACGTCGATGCGCCGCCCCTGTTGGGCGACGGCGGCGTAGAGCCGGTCGAGACCGGCCAGGTCGGAGACGTCGCTGTGGACACCGGTGGCACGGGGGCCGATCTCCGCCACGGCGGCGTCGAGCGCGTCCTTGCGGCGGCCGGTGACGAACACGTGCGCGCCCTCGGCGGCGAACCGCCGCGCGGTGGCCAGGCCGATGCCGCTGGTGCCGCCCGTGACGATGGCGGTCCTGCCGTCAAGCTGTCCCATGGTGTTGCTCCGATCGCGATGAGTGATCGCCACAGCCTCCGGTGTAACAAGATCTGTTACGTACTGCCGCAGGGGATGCCCTCCCGGTATTAGCTGCGCCCGCGTTCGGGGTGCCGCGAGGAGGGGTGGCGGTTGGCGAGTTATGTAGTGGTCGATACGAAACTAGGTCGACCTGCGGGGAGTGTCAAGCGCCCCCTTCTGGCGATTTGGACCGCACAGCGGGGCAGAGGACGAGCGGGCTCACACCTGTTGCTGGCCGCCGTCGACGAAGAGCTCCACCCCGGTGACGAAGGTGCTCTCGTCGGAGGCCAGGAAGGCGACCACGTCGGCGACCTCCTCGGGCCGTCCCATGCGGCCGAGCGGCACCGTGCCGACCAGGGTGTCCAGCAGGCGGCGGTTCTGCTCGGGGTCGGGGGCCAGGCTGTTGACCCCCGGGGTCTCGACCGGTCCCGGGCTCAGGGTGTTCACCCGGATGGCGCGGCCCTTGAGCTCGTTGGCCCAGGTCCTGGCGAAGGAGCGCACGGCGGCCTTGGAGGCGCTGTAGACGGTGAACCCCTCCGCCCCACCGCTGCCCGCCGTCGAGCCGGTGAGGATGACCGAGGCGCCGTCGTTGAGGAGCGGCAGCGCCTTCTGGACGGTGAAGAGCACGCCCTTCACGTTCGCCCCGAAGGTGTCGTCGAAGTCCTGCTCCGTCACGTCCTCCAGGCGGGCCAGCCTGCCGCCGCCCGCGTTGGCGAAGAGGACGTCGATGCGCCGCCCCGCGGCCTCGACCTGGGCGAACAGCCGGTCCAGGTCGGCGGGGACGGCGACGTCACCGCGCACACCGGTGGCCCTTCCCGGGCCGATCGCGGCGACCGCGACGCGCAGCTCCGGCTCCCGGCGGCCGGTGAGGAAGACGTGCGCGCCCTCCGCGGCAAGGCGCTCGGCTGCGGCCAGCCCGATGCCGCTGGTCCCACCGGTGACCACCGCGGTCTTCCCGTCGAAACGCCCCATCGCCGGCCTCCAGCGTCGCTCGTGAGCAGTATCCGGCGGCCCGGCCGCCGTCGCACGGCGGGTGCGGGCGCCCGGGTGCCGGCGCCCGGGGGAGTCCGCGGGGCGTACGCGACGAGCGTGTCAGGGCCGTACGAAGCGGCCGTTCCTCCGGAACCGGGACCACACCGGGCACTTCGGCGCCCTCTGCCCGCCCTCCCGCTTCGCATCTGTGCAACTGCGCGTACTCCCCCCGGTTTTCGTCTTGTCACCCGGGTGTGATCACCACGAGGGTGCAGGGCGAGCCGCGGGCGCGAAGGTGCGCCGTGCATCCGATGTCCCACTACCGAGCCCGGGTCACTCCGGGCTGCCGGAGGCATTCGTCCATGTCAACACGCATACGGCCCAGACCGGTTCACCGATCCGGCCGCACCGGCCTGTCCGTCCTGCTCGCCGCCGCCGTCGCCCTGGGCGTCACCGGCCTGACCGGCCCCGCCCACGCCGCCGACCCCACCACCGGCACCGGGGCGGTGCCCGCGCCGCAGCCGGCCACCGACACCCCCGCCCTCGTCGACGGCCTCACCGACGCGGCCGACGCCTCCGTGCCCGCCGCCACCGCCGCCCGCGCCCACCTGGCCGGCCACCGGGACCGCTACCGCATCCCCGCCCCCGACCGCGACCTGACCACCGACGCCGTCACCACCGACGCCGACGGCACCGAGACCGTCCGCCTGGGCCAGAAGTACCGCGGCATCCCCGTCCTGGGCGCCCAGTACGTCGTCCGCATGAACCACAAGGACGGCAAGCGCACCGTCACCGGCACCTCCGGCTCCTACTTCACCGCCCTCGACCTCGACACCACCCGCCCCACCCTCCCGGCCCCCACCGCCGTGCAGGGCGCGGTGCGTCAGGTGCGCGCGGAGCTGGCGAAGGGCGGATACCGTCCCGCGCACGCCAAGAGCGCCAAGGACGACCTGGCCGGCACCGACCGCGGGCTGACCGTGCTGCCCACCGGCAAGGGCGTGCTCGCCCGCCACGTCACCGTGCGCGGCACCGACCCGGCCACCGGCGCCCCCGTGGTCCAGGAGGTCTACGTCGACGCCGCCACCGGCGTCGCGGTCTTCGAGTACGGCGGCCTGCCCACGTTCGCCCCGACCGGCTCCGCCGGCGGCGCCACGCACCGCAGCGGCACGTCCATGCGCAGCGGCACCGCGATGCGGGGCGGCGCGCCCGCGGCCGCGACCGGGTCGACGGGCGTCACCGGCAGCGGCATCCTGCTCAGCGGCACCACCGTGCCGCTGAACCTCAGCAAGGACGCCGGCACCGGTCAGTACCTGCTGCGCGACACCGCGCACATGGCCGACAGCAAGAGCCACAACGTCATCCAGACCTGGGACGCCTCCAGCGTCTGGTACCAGGACGTGTCGGGCCAGTGGCCGGAGAGCGTCGTGCCGTTCGCGATGCCGACCACGAAGGCGCCGCAGGAGATGACCGACAGCGGCGCGGTGGACGCCCACTGGGCGGCCGGGAAGGTGTACGAGTTCTACCACGGCACCTTCCGGCGCGACAGCCTCGACGGCAAGGGCATGGCCATCAACTCCCTGGTCGGCGTGACGGACTTCGGCTCGCCGTTCGTCAACGCGTTCTGGGACCACACCAAGATGGTCTACGGCACCGGTGACGACGAGTACCGCTCCCTCGCCTCCGACCTGGACGTCGTCGGCCACGAGATGACCCACGGCGTGGTCGAGCACACCGCCGACCTCGTCTACGCCGGCCAGTCCGGCGCCATGAACGAGGCCATCGCCGACTACCTCGGCAACGTCATCGACGTCACCGTCAACGGCACCTCCATGACCGACCCCGAGGCCGGCCTCATCGGCGGCGACCTCTGCCGGACGCGGGCACCGAAGGACTGCGCCTTCCGCGACCTCAACGACGGCGCCACCACGAAGGGCTTCCTCGGGCTGCCCCTCGGCTCGTCCTACGACAACGGCGGAGTGCACGTCAACTCCACGATCTTCAGCGGCTCGCTGTGGGACATCCGCGAGAGCCTCGGCGGCGAACTCGCCGACCAGATCGTCTACAAGGCCCTCACCTCCTACATCACGCCCCTCGACGGCTTCGACGAGGGCCGCGACGCCGTCATCGCCGCCGCCAGGTCGCTGCACGTCAAGGGCGACCGCCTGGCCAAGGTGAAGAAGGCCTTCGACGCCCATGGCATCGTCCCCGGCTGGGAGCAGGACCTGGGCCTCGACAGCGATGTGCTGATGGGCAGGCTCGGCACCCTGATGCAGTACGTCGGCACCGGCAACAGCCCCAGCGCCCACGGCGACTGGTGGGCCGCCCCCAGGTCCAGCGCGGACGGCACCGAGCCGTACGCCGTGTGGACCGGCCGCACCGACGGCAAGGGCAAGCCCCGCCGGATCTCCCCGGTCGACGGACGCTCCCACCTCAGCCCGGTCACCGACGGCAAGCGCGTGGTGTGGGTGGCGGTCGGCGACGTCCCCGGCGACGACCCCTGGCTGCACACCTACGACATCCTGTCCGCGCCCGTGGGCGGCGGCGCCGTCAAGACGCTGTACAGCACCACCTCGGAGATCAGCGGTCTGGGCGTGGACGGCGACACGGTCGCCTGGTCCCGCCGTGACGAGGCGACCTCGCTGCAGCAGGTCCTGTACCTGAAGGGCGGCGACACCACGCCGCGTCAGGTGCCGCTCGGCCGGGACTACAACCAGGCGGTCGAGCCCGCCGTCAAGGACGGGCGCATCGCATACATCCACGACGGCATGTTCGACGGCACCTACGGGGTCGTCGTGGAGGTATTCGACACCCGGACCGGGAAGACCGCGGTCCTCGGCGCGCCCTCGCAGCCGGAGTGGATCAGCACGCCGGTGATCACCGCTGCCGGGGTGTACTGGCTGATCGACACCGACTACACCGACGACGACTTCACCACCCTGCGCCGGGCGTCCGTCGACGGTTCCACCGTCACCGACGTCATCGCGGAGAGGGGCCCGCGCCCCGTCCGGGCGTTCGGCCTCACGGCGTCGGACACCGCGGTCACGCTGACCGTGTACGCCTCGTTCTCACAGGTCTTCGACGACTACAACGACTCGCTGGCCAAGCTCTACCAGTTCACCCCGCAGGGCACCCCGCTGGGCCGGGTCTCCTGCAGCAAGGGCCAGCAGTCGAACGCCGCCGCAGGCACCGGCAGCCGCGTCCTGTGGATGGACACCACCACCACGGACACCGACCTGGTGACCCGGGCCCGCCCCGCGGGCACCTGCCGCTGAGCGGCCGCCACACCGCACCACCCCGACGGGGGCCCAGACCGGCGCACGCCGGACCGGGCCCCCGCCGGCCTTTCCGCGAGGCGTACGATCATCACGCGGGGCGCGGACGTACAGGGGTGGCAGGCTGCATGGATGTCTCATCGGGCGGTCCTTGGGCGGGGACGGGGCTGGGCCCCCTGGGCGGCCGGGTCCTGGAGTACCTGGTGAGCCACCCCTCGGCGGACGCCGCCGCGGTGGCCGAGGCGGTCGGCACGTCCGCCGACGAGGCCGAGCGGGCGCTGCGGGGCCTCGAGGACGAACTCCTGGTCATCCGCATCCCCGGCGGTTCCCCGCGCTGGAAGGCCGGCCCGCCGCGCTCCTCGCTGGGTTCCCTGCTCGCCCGCAGGCGGAGCGAACTGGCCCGTACCGAGCTGTTCATGGAGCAGCTCGACGAGCTCTACCGCTCCGTCGCGCACCCCGGCGCGCCGAACCTGGTGGAGGTCCTGGAGCACGGCGACGAGGTCGCGGCCCGTTACGCGTACCTGCTCAAGGGCAGCAGGAGCGAGGTGCTGCACCTGGCCAAGCCGCCCTACGTGACCGGCACCGAGGACGACTCGGGCCACCGGGACCCGGACCGTACCGCCGTCGCCCCGGGCGTACGGCTGCGGTCGGTGTACGAGGCCGACGGCTTCACCGACGAGGTGTCCCTGGAGACCGCGCTGCGCGGCACCGCGGTGGGCGGTGAGTTCCGCCTCGGTACCCGGCTCCCCGTCAAGTTGGCGCTCTTCGACCGGACCGCCGCCCTCCTCCCGCTCCAGGGCGACCGGCCCTCGGCGGGATCGCTGGTGGTGCACTCCCCGGCCCTGATCGAGGTGTGCGCCGCGCTCTTCGAGGGCATCTGGGAACGTGCGACACCGGTGTCACTGGAGAGCCGCCAGGACTGGCCCGTCGCGCGCCGCGAGCGGGAGACCGTGGAGACCGACGAACGGACCCGGGAGATCCTCCACCTCATGGCCACGGGGATGAAGGACGACGCCATCGCCAGGGTGCTGGGCGTGAGCCGCCGGACGGTGCAGAAGCACGTCAGCGAGGCGGGCACCGCCCTCGGCGCCCGGACGAGGTTCCAGATCGCGCTCCTCGCCCATGAACGCGGCTGGCTGGACGGCTGAGCCGGCCGCCCGCGGCCCCGCCCGGCCGTTTGGCCTGCGCTATACGCGGTGTTTGCCGATATAAAACGTTCAATCACTGTATACGGCACGTACGGGTGCAAATCTGGAGTGTATGCGTACTTCGGAGCTGTCGAATCCGTACGGCGCGACCGGCGCACGACCGACCGCGGGCGAGATCGTGGACCGGCCCTGGCACATGCTGATCGGCGGGGAGGCGACCGACGCGGCCTCGGGCCAGACCCTGGACGTGGTCAATCCCGCGGACGAGACGGTGGTGACCCGGATACCCCTCGGCGGCGTCACGGACGTCGACGACGCGGTGGAGGCGGCCCGTACGGCGGCGCCCGCGTGGGGGGCCACCTCCGTGACGGACCGGGCGCGGGTGCTGGTCGCCCTCGCGGAGGCGATCGAGGAGCACGGCGAGGAACTGGCCTGGATCGACACCATGGACAACGGCAGCCCGGTCGCGGTCATGCGGGGCGACTTCCGCGTCGCCGCCGCCCAGTTGCGCTACTTCGCCGGACTCGCCCTCCAGTTGCGCGGCGAGACCGTCCCCATGGCCGACCACGACGCCCTCGACTACACGCTGCGCGACCCCTTCGGCGTCGTCGGGCGGATCATCCCGTGGAACCATCCCCTGATGTTCGCGGCCGCCCGCATCGCCGCACCGCTCCTCGCCGGCAACACCGTCGTCCTGAAGCCCGCCGAGGCGACCTCGCTGTCCGCGCTGCGGCTGGGCGAACTGGCCGCCGGCCTCGTACCGCCCGGGGTCCTGAACATCGTGCCGGGCCTGGGCTCCGTGGCGGGCGAACGGCTGGTGACCCACCCCGACGTCCCGCGCATCGCGTTCACCGGCTCGTCCACCACGGGACGTCGCGTCGAGGCGCGCGCGGCGAGCGCCGCGGTCAAGACGGTCACCCTCGAACTGGGCGGCAAGAACCCGCTGGTCGTCTTCGCCGACGCCGATGTGCACGCGGCCGTGGACGGCGCGATGGCGGGCATGAACTTCACCTGGCAGGGCCAGAGCTGCGGCTCCACGTCCCGCCTGCTGGTCCACCGCTCCCTGTACGAGCGCGTCGTCAAGGAAGTGGGCAGGCGCATGGACGCCATGCGCCTCGGCGACCCGGCGGACCCCACCACGGACATCGGCCCCCTGGTCTCCGAGGAGCACTACCGCAAGGTGACCTCCTACATCCGGGCGGGACTGTCCGACCCCGCCCTCCGCCTCGTCGCGGGCGGCAGCGCCCCGCACCGGCCCGGCTACTACGTACGGCCCACCCTCTTCGCGGCCCACGCCGGCCCCTCCGGGCCGCTGTTCCGGGAGGAGATCTTCGGACCGGTGCTGGTGGCGGCGCCCTTCGACGCGTACGACCAGGCGATCGCCGAGGCCAACGCACTGCCGTACGGCCTGACCGCCAGCGTCTGGACCACCGACCTGCACACCGCCATGGCCGCGGCCCGCGACCTGCGCGCCGGCTACGTGTGGATCAACGCCAGCTCCGCGCACATCCCCGGGACCGCCTTCGGCGGGGTGAAGAACTCGGGCGTCGGCCGCGAGGAGGGCATCGAGGAGCTGGAGTCCTACACCCAGCCGAAGAACGTCTACGTGCGGTTCTGAGTCCGCTCCGCACCACCGGGCCGGACGGCCCTCCTCGCCCCCCGACCCCCGCTGCGGCCGGCCACGCCCGCTCGGGGGTCGTCGCTGCTCCGAGCCCCGCCGACCGCCCCGCCGACGCGCCACGTCACCCCCGTCACCCGTTCCGCCGGGCGGCGTCAAAGTGGCGTCAAGCCGCTCCGGGGCCGCGTCAGGAACCCGCTAACGAAGCCCGTCGGGGGCACTGCGGGGCGCTTCGCTACGTACACCGGTTTTTTACCGGCGCCGCGGGCCCGACCGGGTACGCGGCATCGTCCCCACACGACTTCCGGGGTGTCTCCGCATGCCAGATGTGGCCTTCATCGTCCTCACCGTCGCTGTCTTCGCCGTGCTCGGCCTCGTGGCCAAGGGGGCGGAGCGGCTGTGAGCATCGAAAACGTCGTCGGACTCGTCGTCGCCGTGGCCCTGGTCGGTTACCTGGTGCTGGCACTGATCTACCCGGAGAAGTTCTAGTGAACGACACCCTCGCGGGCTGGCTCCAGATCCTCGCGCTGGTCGGCGCGCTGGCCCTGACCTACCGGCCGCTGGGCGACTACATGGCCCACACCCTCACCTCCGCCAAGCACCTGCGCGTCGAGCGCTTCGCGTACCGGCTCGGCGGGGTCGACGGTGACGCGGACCAGAAGTGGTCCGTCTACCTGCGGAGCGTGCTGGCCTTCTCGGCCGTCTCCGTCCTCTTCCTCTACGGCTTCATGCGGCTGCAGAACCACCTGCTGCTGTCCATAGGCATGCCCGCCGTGACGCCCGGCGTGTCCTTCAACACGGCCGCCTCCTTCGTCACCAACACCAACTGGCAGTCCTACTCCGGTGAGTCCACGATGGGCCACCTGGTGCAGATGTCCGGTCTCGCGGTGCAGAACTTCGTGTCGGCCGCCGTCGGCGTCGCCGTCGTCGCGGCCCTCATCCGGGGCTTCACCCGCAAGAAGACCGACCGCATCGGCAACTTCTGGGTGGACCTCACCCGGATCACCGTGCGCGTGCTGCTCCCGCTCGCCTTCGTGTTCGCGATCGTGCTGGTCGCCGGCGGCGTCGTGCAGAACTTCCACGGCGTCGAGTCGATCTCGACCCTGGTCGGCGACCACCAGAGCATGACCGGTGGCCCGGTCGCCTCGCAGGAGGCCATCAAGGAGCTGGGCACCAACGGCGGCGGCTTCTACAACGCCAACTCCGCCCACCCCTTCGAGAGCCCCAACCCCTTCACCAACTGGCTGGAGATCTACCTCCTGCTGGCGATCGCCACCTCCCTGCCGCGCACCTTCGGCCGCATGGTCGGCGACAACCGCCAGGGCTACGCGATCATCGCCGTGATGGGCGTGATCTGGGCCGCATCGGTCGCCATCATCACGGTGAACGAGCTGCACAGCGTGAGCAGCCAGGCCGGCCACTTGGCGGGCGGCATGATGGAGGGCAAGGAGCAGCGGTTCGGTGTGTGGGGGTCGGCGCTGTTCGCGGCGTCGACGACGCTCACCTCCACGGGCGCCGTCAACTCCTTCCACGATTCGTACTCGCCCATCGGCGGCGGGATGACGATCTTCAACATGATGCTCGGTGAGATCGCCCCCGGTGGTACCGGCTCCGGCCTCTACGGCATCCTCATCCTGGCGATCATCGCGGTCTTCGTGGCCGGACTGATGGTCGGCCGCACCCCGGAGTACCTGGGCAAGAAGCTCGGCGGCCGGGAGATGAAGTTCGCGTCCCTCTACATCCTCACCACCCCGGCGATCGTCCTGATCGGTGCCGGCCTCGCCATGGCGATGCCGGGTCAGCGCGCGGGCATGCTCAACTCCGGTGCGCACGGTTTCTCCGAGGTGCTGTACGCCTTCACCTCGGCCGCCAACAACAACGGCTCGGCCTTCGCGGGCCTGACCGTCAACACCGACTGGTACAACACCGCGCTCGGCCTGGCCATGCTGTTCGGCCGCTTCCTGCCGATCGTGTTCGTCCTGGCGCTGGCGGGCTCCCTGGCCCGGCAGCAGCCGGTGCCGGCCACGGCGGGCACGCTGCCCACCCACCGGCCGCAGTTCGTCGGCCTGCTGACGGCCGTGATCCTGATCGTCGTCGGCCTCACCTACTTCCCGGCCCTGGCGCTGGGTCCGCTCGCGGAAGGTCTGTCCTGATGTCCCTGACCACCCTCGAACCCCCCGCGTCGCCGGGGGGCGCCCCGACCGGGCCGCAGCAGCCGCACCGGGTCTCCGGCGGCATGATGGACCCGAAGCAGCTCCTCACCTCGCTGCCGGACGCGGTCAAGAAGCTCGACCCCCGGGTCATGATCAAGAACCCGGTCATGTTCGTGGTCGAGGTCGGCGCGGTCCTGACCACCCTCTCGGCGATCAAGGACCCCAGCGTCTTCGCCTGGGTCATCACCGTGTGGCTCTGGCTGACCGTGCTCTTCGCCAACCTCTCCGAGGCCGTCGCGGAGGGCCGCGGCAAGGCGCAGGCCGAGACCCTGCGGCGGACGAAGACCCACACCGTCGCCCGCCGGCTGATCGACTGGCGGCCGGGGGCCACCTCGCTCCGTGAGGAGGAGGCCCCGGCCTCCGGCCTGAAGCTGGGCGACCACGTCGTCGTCGAGGCCGGGCAGATCATCCCCGGTGACGGCGATGTCGTCGAAGGCGTCGCGTCGGTCGACGAGTCGGCGATCACCGGTGAGTCGGCCCCGGTCATCCGGGAGTCCGGTGGTGACCGCAGCGCGGTCACGGGCGGCACGAAGGTGCTGTCGGACCGGATCGTCGTCCGCATCACCTCCAAGCCCGGCGAGACCTTCATCGACCGGATGATCGCCCTCGTGGAGGGCGCGGCCCGGCAGAAGACGCCCAACGAGATCGCACTGAACATCCTGCTGGCCTCGCTGACCATCGTCTTCCTGCTCGCGGTCGTCACCCTGCAGCCGTTCGCGATCTACGCGGGCGCCGAGCAGAGCATCGTCATCCTCGCGGCGCTCGTCGTCGCGCTCATCCCGACGACGATCGGCGGGCTTCTGTCGGCGATCGGCATCGCCGGCATGGACCGCCTGGTGCAGCGCAACGTGCTCGCCATGTCCGGCCGCGCCGTCGAGGCCGCCGGCGACGTGAACACCCTGCTGCTCGACAAGACCGGCACCATCACGCTCGGCAACCGCCAGGCCGCGGAGTTCCTCCCGGTCGGCGGTGTCGGGGACGCGGAGCTCGCCGACGCGGCGCAGCTGTCCTCACTGGCCGACGAGACGCCCGAAGGCCGTTCCGTCGTCGTCCTGGCGAAGGAGAAGTACGGTCTGCGGGCCCGTCACGAGGGCGAGCTCGGGCACGCCGCGTTCGTGCCCTTCACCGCGCAGACCCGTATGTCCGGCGTCGACGTCGACGGCCGCCAGGTCCGCAAGGGCGCCGCGTCCGCGGTGACCGCGTGGGTCGCCGAGAACGGCGGCCGGGCCGGCGAGGAGGTGCAGTCCCTGGTCGACCGCATATCGCAGTCGGGCGGTACGCCGCTCGTCGTGGCGGTCAAGGAGGACGGCGCGGCCCGCGTGCTGGGTGTCATCCACCTGAAGGACGTGGTCAAGGAGGGCATGCGGGAGCGGTTCGACGAGCTGCGGCGGATGGGCATCCGCACGGTGATGATCACCGGTGACAACCCGCTGACGGCCAAGGCGATCGCGGACGAGGCGGGGGTCGACGACTTCCTGGCCGAGGCGACGCCCGAGGACAAGATGGCGCTGATCAAGCGGGAGCAGGCGGGCGGCAAGCTCGTCGCGATGACCGGTGACGGCACCAACGACGCCCCGGCGCTGGCCCAGGCGGACGTGGGCGTGGCCATGAACACCGGCACCTCGGCCGCCAAGGAGGCCGGGAACATGGTGGACCTGGACTCCAACCCCACCAAGCTGATCGAGATCGTGGAGATCGGCAAGCAGCTGCTCATCACCCGCGGCGCGCTGACCACCTTCTCCATCGCCAACGACGTGGCGAAGTACTTCGCGATCATCCCCGCGATGTTCGCGATCGCCTACCCGGGCCTGGACAAGCTCAACATCATGCAGCTGCACAGCCCGACGTCGGCGATCTCCTCGGCGATCATCTTCAACGCCCTGATCATCGTCGTGCTGATCCCGCTCGCCCTGCGCGGCGTGCGCTACCGGCCGTCGTCGGCCTCCGCGCTGCTGACCCGCAACATCTGGGTCTACGGCCTGGGCGGTCTCGTGCTGCCGTTCGTCGGCATCAAGGCGATCGACCTGATCATCCAGTTCATCCCCGGCCTCAGCTGACAGAAGAAGGCAACCCATCATGTTCGGCTCCCTGCCCACCGTGGTCCGCAACCACGTGGCCGCCCTGCGGATGCTGCTGGTGTTCACGGTGCTCCTGGGCATCGCGTACCCGCTGGCCGTCACCGGCGTCGCCCAGGCGGCGTTCTCCGACCAGGCCAACGGCTCCAGGATCACCCAGGACGGCAAGACCGTCGGTTCCAGCCTCATCGGCCAGAACTTCACCCTCCCGAAGAAGGACCCGGACGACGCCGACGAGGTCGCCCAGCCGGACCCGAAGTGGTTCCAGCCGCGACCCGGCGGCTACGACCCGCTGGTCACCGGCGCCTCCAACCTCGGCCCGAACGACGAGGACCTGGTGAAGACCATCAAGGAACGCCGGGCCGCGGTCGCCGAGTTCGACGGCGTGGCCCCCGAGGACGTGCCGGTCGACGCCGTCACGGCCTCCGGCTCCGGCCTCGACCCGCACATCTCGCCCGAGTACGCCCGCGAGCAGGTCGAGCGGGTCGCCCAGGCCCGCGGCCTGGACGCCGCCGCCGTGCGCAAGCTGGTGGAGGACCACGTCCAGGGCCGGACCCTCGGCTTCCTCGGCGCGGAGCGCGTCAACGTGGTGGAACTCAACCAGGCGCTCACCGAGCTGAAGTGACGTCCCGTCACCGTCGAACCGCCCGTACCACGCCGCCCGGCGGCGCAGGGAACACCTGCGCCGCCGGGCGGCGTGACACCCGCACAAGGAAGGACTCCCGGTGACGCAGCCAGTCGTCCCGGCCCCGGCCGGCGCTCCCCGCGGACGGCCCGGCAGACTCAAGGTCTTCCTCGGGGCGGCCCCCGGAGTCGGGAAGACCTACCGCATGCTCGACGAGGCACGCCGCCGGGGCGCCCGGGGCACCGACGTCGTCGTGGGGTACGTCGAGTGCCACAAGCGGCCGCTCACGGAGGAGATGCTCGACGGTCTGGAGGTCGTGCCCCGCGCGGAACGCGACTACCGGGGCACCGTCTTCACCGAGATGGACCTCGACGCCGTCCTCGCCCGCGCGCCGCAGGTGGCACTCGTCGACGAGATGGCCCACACCAACATCCCCGGCGGCCGCCACGCCAAGCGCTGGCAGGACATCGAGGTGCTCCTCAGGGCGGGGATCGACGTGATCACCGCCGTCAACATCCAGCACCTGGAGTCGCTCAACGACGTCGTCGAGAAGATCACCGGCGTGCCGCAGCGGGAGACCGTCCCGGACGAGGTCGTCCGCCGCGCCGACCAGATCGAGCTCGTCGACATGCCCGCCGAGGCACTGCGCCGCCGGATGGCCCACGGCAACGTCTACGCCCCGGAGAAGGTCGACGCCGCCCTGTCGAACTACTTCCGCGTCGGCAACCTCACCGCGCTGCGCGAACTCGCCCTGCTCTGGGTCGCCGGACGGGTGGACGAGGCGCTGCAGAAGTACCGCTCCGAGCACGGCATCGGACGCGTCTGGGAGACGCGGGAGCGTGTCGTGGTCGCCGTCACCGGCGGCCCGGAGGGCGGCACCCTCATCCGCCGCGCCGCCCGGATCGCCGCCCGGTCCGCCGGCGGCGACCTGCTCGCCGTCCACATCGTGCGCAGCGACGGACTGGCCGACGCCTCGCCCGCCGCCCTGGCCAAACAGCGGGCCCTCGTGGAGAGCCTCGGCGGCACCCTCCATTCCGTCGTCGGGGACCACGTCCCCGACGCCCTGCTGGACTTCGCGCGGGCCGAGAGCGCCACCCAGCTGGTGATGGGTACCAGCCGGCGCGGGCGGCTCTCGCAGTTCCTCACCGGGCGCGGGGTCGGCGAGACCATCGTGGAACGCTCCGGCGACATCGACGTCCACATGGTCACCCACGAGCGCGCGGGACGCGGCCGCCTCCTGCCCGCCACCGGCAGCTCGCTGCCCACGGCGCGGAAGGTGGCGGGCCCCGTCGCGGGACTGGTCCTGCCCGCCCTGCTCACCGCGGTGCTCGCCAACAGCCGGGGCCATCTGAACCTCACCAGCGAGGCGCTGCTCTTCCTGCTGACCGTGGTCGGCGTCGCCTGCATCGGCGGCGTCGTCTCCGCGCTGCTCGCGTCCCTGACCGCGTCCCTGCTGCTGAACTACTACTTCATACCGCCCATCGGCCGGTTCACCATCGGCGAGACCAACAACATGCTGGCGCTCGCCGTGTTCGCGCTCGTCGCCGTGACCGTCGCGACGATCGTGGACCGCTCGCTGCGGCTGTCCAGACGCGCGGCCAACGCCACCGCCGAGGCCGAGACGCTGTCCTCCCTCGCCGGGAGCATCCTGCGCGGCGACCAGGCCGTCGAGGCCCTGCTGCACCGAACGCGGGAGGCCTTCGGCATGGAGTCGGCCGAGCTCGTGCACGGCTCCGACGGCGGGGCGGTGCCGGTGGACGACCCCGCGGACGGCGTGGTGGCCGTGCCCGTCGGACCGGACGACGTCCTCGTCCTGCGCGGCCGCCGCCTGGCGGCATCGGAGCGGCGTGTGCTCATCGCCTTCGCCGGGCACGTGGCCTCCGCGCTGGAACGGGCCCGGCTTGCCGAGGCCGCAGCGGAGGTGGAGCCCGTCAGGGCGGCCGACCGCATGCGGACGGCGTTGCTCGCGGCGGTCAGCCACGACCTGCGCACCCCGCTGGCCGGCGCCTGGGCGGCCGTCAGCTCGCTGCGCAGCCGGGAGGTCGAGTTCTCCGCCGAGGACCAGGAGGAACTGCTGGCCACCGCAGAGGTGTCCCTGGACCGGCTCAACCGGCTGGTGGACAACCTCCTCGACATGAGCCGGCTGCAGGCCGGCGCGCTCAGCCTGGCCCTCGAGCCCGCCTCCGTGGCCGAAGCGGCCTCGCTCGCCCTCGACAGCCTGGCCGAGAGCACGGTCCCCGTCACCACCCGGGGCCTGGCGGACGTACCGTTCGCGCTGGCCGACCCGCCGCTCCTGGAACGTGTCATCGCCAACCTGGTGACCAACGCCCAGCGGTACGCCCCGGAAGGCACCGCGGTCCTGGTCAGCGCCAGCGCCCTCGGCCCCCGCATCGAGCTGCGCGTCGCGGACCGCGGACCCGGCCTCCGACCCGCCGACCGGGAGAGGGTCTTCGAACCCTTCCAGCGGCTCGGCGACACCGACAACACCACCGGCCTCGGTCTCGGGCTCGCCCTCTCGCGCGGCCTGACCGAGGCCATGGGCGGCACCCTCACCCCCGAGGACACCCCTGGCGGAGGTCTCACCATGGTCCTGTCCCTGCCCACCGCCGGCGGTCCGGCCGACGTGCCCGCCGCCCCCACCGGCGGGGAGGAGGCGCTGACATGAGGCGCGTCCTGATCGTCGACGACGAACCGCAGATCCTGAAGGCGCTGGACATCAACCTGACGGCACGTCACTACGCCGTCGCCACCGCCCCCGACGGCACCACGGCACTGCTGCTGGTGTCCCGGCAGCCGCCCGACGCCCTCATCCTCGACCTCGGGCTGCCCGATATGTCCGGCACCGACATCATCCACGGCGTGCGGGCCTGGAGCCCGCTGCCCATCATCGTGCTGACCGGGCGGACCGGGCCTGCCGACAAGGTCGAGGCGCTGGACGCGGGGGCCGACGACTTCGTGACCAAGCCGTTCTCCATGGACGAACTGGCGGCCCGCCTGCGCGCCGTGCTGCGCCGCCCGCCTGTCCTGGAGGAGCCGGAGACGGTCACCATCGCGGACTACCGCGTCGACCTGGGCGCGTTCACCGTCGAGCGCCGCTCCGGCAAGGGTGCGGCCCCGCGGCTCACGCCCACCGAGTGGCGGCTGCTCGCCCCGCTGCTGCGCAATCCCGGGCGCCTGATCACCGGGCGCCAGCTGCTGCGCGACGTATGGGGCCCGGGCAACGAGAAACGCACCAACTACCTGCGGGTCTACCTCGCCACCCTCCGGCACAAGCTGGAGCCGGACCCCGCCCACCCGCGCCACCTGATCACCGTGCCGGGCATGGGCTACCGCTTCGAGCCCTGAGCCGACGCACCGCACCCCGCCCGGTGGGGGCCCACCGGGCGGGGTGCGTTCGTTGGTCGTCCGCCCGCGTCGCCCGCCTGACCCGCGTCGGAGCGGGCCGGGCCGGCGGTCAACGTGCCTTGACGGCGCGCGTGACCCCACCCGGGCGGCCCGCTGCCGCGGGCCGCCCGACGCCGTAGTGGACGTACTCGCCGAACAGCCGGAAACCCGCCGTCCAGGCCAGCCGCCGGCTGGGCCGGTTCCCGCGCGAGCAGGTCCAGCTGGGTGTGCGACCGCGGGCCGCGACGTCGCCGCACAGGCCCGACAGGCAGGCGAGTGCCAGGCCCTCGCGGCGGTGGCCGCGCAGCGTGACGACCGCGAGGTCCTCGTACACGCCGCCGAGGAAGTACGTGCACGCCAGCGAGACCAGGCGGCCCGAGCGGAACGCCCCCCACGCGTGGCCCGACGCTGCGAGCCCGTGCGCACCGCCCCAACTACGGCTGATCCAGGCGGCGTCGTCGCCCGCGCCGGCCACGGCCGCTCCGTCTCCCGGCGCCAGCCTGCGCACCACCACGTCCCGCGGCGGCAGCCTCCGCGGCACCGGCCGCGACTGCACCCAGATCATCCGCTCCCAGGGCACGATCCGGTCGAACGCCGCCCCCAGGACCGGCAGGAAAGCCGTGCGCGCCAGGACGTAGCCGTCGTTCCCCAGGGCAGCGAGCGCGTCCGGGTCGAGGTACCGGGGATCGCCCTCCAGCAGCACGTGGTCCGCGCACGCCACCGCGACCGCGCGGGGCCCGACCGCCCGGTCGGCCCACCACTGCCCGTTGCCGGTCGCCTCCACGTGCTCCGCGAGCGCCGCGGGCCCGGGCACCCCGGAGGGGAACCAGCCGTCCAGGGAGGGGACTTCGATCACCGGTGATCACACCTTCCGCGTACGCCGTGGTACGTGCTGCGAAACGGACGGCGGTGCGGACCGGGGTCGTCGACCCTGCGGTCCGCACCGCCGTGAGGACATCAGCCCTGGCCGGGCTTGTTGCCGTGGCCGGCGCCCTTCTTGCGCCTGGCCCTCTTCTTGCGGGCACGCTTGGACACGGTGGTCCTCCCCTCAGGCGGTGACGAGCAGGTCGGCGACCTTGCACAGACGGTGCACCGTGCGGTCCTCGACCGCGGTCCGGGCGGCCGGGGCGAGCGTGGCCCGGTCGTAGTAGGCGCCCGGGACGAGTTCGGTCTCCGGGTCGCACAGCCGGGCCACCCGCGCGGCGCCCTCGGCAGCGGGCTCGCCCTCGTGCGCGTACAGCGGCAGCAGACGCGTCTCGCACACCCCCGGGTGCACGCTGACGGCCGTGACGCCGGCCGGCGCGGCCGCCCGGGCGAAGACGGTGAGGGCCAGCTGCGACTGGGCGTACGCGGCGTGCCGCGAGTAGCGGCGGGAACGGTTCAGGTCGCTCCACGCCAGGGAGGCCGACCGGTGCGTCGCGGACGACACGTTGACCACCCGGGCGCCGGGGCGCGCCGCCAGCGGGCCGGCCAGCTCACGCGTGAGCAGGTAGGCCGCGAGGAAGTTCACCTGGAAGGAGATCTCGTGGCCGTCGGCCGTGAGGGTGTGGCGCTCCGGCGCGACGACCGCGGCGTTGTTGACGAGGACGTCCAGCGCGGGATGCAGGCCCCGCACGGTGGCCGCCAGGTGGCGGACCTCGGAGAGCCGGGTGAAGTCGGCCACCGCCAGGCGCAGCCGGACCCGTTCGGTGCCGGCCGCCACCAGCCGCTCCACCGCGTGGTGCGCCGACTCCGTGTCGCGACCGTGGACGATGACCGTGCAGCCCCGCTCGGCGAGCAGCCGGGCGGTCTCCCACCCGATGCCGGACGTCGCCCCGGTGACCAGGGCGGTGCGCGGGGGGACGACGGGGACGAAGGACGCAGACATGGACCACTCCGTGGATCGGTACGCCACATCGCGCCGGACACACGGGTGACGGCGCTCGCGTACGGGGAACAGGGGCGGCCGCCCGGGGCGGCCACGGGAAACCGGTGCCCTCAGGACACCGGCGGGAGGACAGCGCGCGGTACCGGCGGCACCCGATGGGGTGGCCGGTCGTCATGGCGCGGGCCGCTGTTCACGCTCCCCATCCAATGCCGCGGCGGATCCGCGGACAAGGACCGGCGGCGATTCCTGACGGCGCCCTGACGCGCGCCCCGCCCGCTTGCCGTGGCGGCGTCACCTGCGCGCGCACGGGCACGTCAACGCCGCGTCAGAATCGCCCTCCCGTACCGCAAAGGACCTGTCAGGAGCGTGCCGCGGTCCTCCCGGCGACGGTGTGCTGGTGACCGTCCACCGGTGAACAGACCAGCAGAAGGCACCCCGAGCATGCAGCCCCTGGCTCCCTCGACCGACCGCACCCCGGCCCCGCCCACGCAGCCGCCCGTACGCCCCGGCGGCAGGCGCAAGGTGTCCGCAGGCCTGCTGGATCCCCGCCTGCTCCTGGAGGCGTTGCCCGAGGCGCTGCGCAAGCTCGACCCCCGCCGCATGGTGCGCACCCCCGTCCTGTTCGTCGTCGAGACCGGCGCCGCGCTGACCACCGCCTCGGCGGTCGTGCATCCGAGCGTCTTCGCCTGGGTGATCAGCGCCTGGCTCTGGCTCACCGTCGTCTTCGCCAACCTGGCGGAGGCCGTCGCCGAGGGCCGCGGCAAGGCCCAGGCCGAGGCGCTGCGCCGCACCAGGACCGACACCGTCGCCCGGCGGCTGACCGGCTGGCGCCCCTACGGCCGTGACCACACCGAGCAGACGATCCCCGCCGGCGAGCTGAAGCCGTTCGACGTCGTCCTCGTCGAGGCGGGGGAGACCGTGCCGGGCGACGGCGAGGTCGTCGACGGGATCGCCGCCGTCGACGAGTCGGCCATCACGGGCGAGTCCGCCCCCGTGATCCGGGAGGCGGGCGGCGACCGTTCGGGGGTCACCGGCGGCACGAAGGTGCTCTCCGACCGCATCGTCGTGCGCGTCACCTCCCGCCCGGGCCGGACCTTCCTCGACCGCATGATCGCCCTGGTCGAGGGCGCCACCCGGCAGAAGACGCCCAACGAGATCGCCCTCAACATCCTGCTGGCCTCGCTCACGATCGTCTTCATCCTGGTCGTCGTCACCCTCCAGCCGATGGCCGCCTACGCGGACGCGGCGCAGAGCACCGTCGTCCTCGTGGCCCTGCTGGTCACCCTGATCCCGACGACCATCGGCGCGCTGCTCTCGGCGATCGGCATCGCCGGCATGGACCGCCTCGTGCAGCGCAACGTGCTGGCGATGTCCGGGCGTGCCGTCGAGGCGGCCGGGGACGTCTCCACCCTGCTGCTGGACAAGACCGGCACCATCACGTTCGGCAACCGCCGGGCCGCCGCGTTCATCCCGCTCACCGGCGTCGACGCCATGCAGCTCGCGCAGGCCGCGCAGGTCTCCAGCCTCGCCGACGAGACCCCCGAGGGCCGCTCCATCGTCGTCCTGGCCAAGCAACGGTACGGGCTGCGCGCCCCGTCGGAGGGCGAGCTCGGACAGACCCGCTTCGTGCCCTTCACCGCCCGCACCCGCATGAGCGGGGTCGATCTGCGCTGGGAGGACGGCGCGGGCGCCTCCGTGCGCAAGGGCGCGGCCGGCACGGTGGCCGGCTGGGTCACCGGTCGCGGGGGCCAGGTCCCCGAGGAGGCAGGTCACCTGGTGGACGCCATCGGCGCCTCGGGCGGCACCCCCCTGCTGGTGGCCCTCGACGACTGGAACGGCGCGCGGGTCCTCGGCGTCGTCCACCTCAAGGACGTCGTCAAGGACGGCATCCGCGAACGCTTCGCGGAACTGCGGCGGATGGGCATCCGCACGGTGATGGTCACCGGGGACAACCCGCTCACCGCGCGTGCCATCGCCGATGAGGCCGGCGTCGACGACGTGCTGGCCGAGGCGACCCCGGAGGACAAGCTCGCCCTCATCAAGCGGGAGCAGGCCGGCGGCAACCTGGTCGCGATGACCGGTGACGGCACCAACGACGCCCCGGCGCTGGCCCAGGCGGACGTGGGCGTGGCGATGAACACCGGCACCTCGGCCGCCAAGGAGGCCGGGAACATGGTGGACCTGGACTCCGACCCCACCAAGCTGATCGAGATCGTCGAGGTCGGCAAGCAACTGCTCATCACCCGGGGTGCCCTGACGACCTTCTCCATCGTCAACGACGTGGCGAAGTACTTCGCGATCATCCCCGCGATGTTCGCGGCGACCTATCCCGGGCTGTCCGCCCTCAACGTCATGCGGCTGCACAGCCCGGCGTCCGCGATCACCTCGGCGATCATCTTCAACGCCCTCATCATCGTGGCGCTGATCCCGCTGGCGCTGCGCGGCGTCCGCTACACGCCCTCCTCGGCGGGCGACCTGCTGCGGCGCAACCTGATGGTGTACGGGATCGGCGGGCTGGTCCTGCCGTTCCTGGGCATCAAGCTCATCGACATGGCCGTGGTGCAGTTTGTGCCGGGCCTCGGCTGAGCGGGTGGGTCAGTGCCCGTGCGGCCCGGCGCGGTGCACCGGACCGTGCGCCTCGCCGCAGTGGCCGTCCGCCCTACCGGACCCGGCGTCCGGGGCACCGCCCACGGTGAGGAGCTCGGCGGGCGCGTGGTCGACCTGCAGGGTGGTGTGGGTGAGCCCGTAGTCCGCGCCGAGCAGGTGCTCCAGGTCGCGCCGGACGGCATGGCAGTCACCGCCCGGCTCGACCAGGACGTGCGCCGACAGGGCGGGCTGGCCGGAGGTGATGGTCCAGATGTGCAGGTCGTGGACCTCGGTGACGGCGTCGTGGGCGGCGAGGCGGTCGCCCACCTCGTCCGTGTCCAGCCCTGCCGGGGCCGCCTCCAGGAAGATCCGCCCGGAGTCGCGCACCAGCCCGCACCCCGCCTTGAGCATCAGGCCGACCACCACGAGCGTCGCGATGGCGTCGGCGCGGACGAACCCGGTCAGCAGGACGACCAGGCCCGCCACAGCGGTGCCGATGAAGGCGTACAGGTCGTTCAGCACGTGCTGGAACGCGCCCTCGACGTTGAGGGACGTGCGGTTGGCCCGCGACAGGCACCATGCGGCGCCGACGTTGACGACCACTCCGGCCAGCGCGGTGACCAGCACCGGGCCGCCCGCCACGTCGGGCGGTGAGACGAGCCGCCGCACCGCCTCGTACGCCAGCCACGCGGCGAGGAGCAGCAGGGTGATGCCGTTCGCCTGCGCCGAGAGGATCTCGGCGCGCTTGAGCCCGTACGTGAAGCCGCCCCGCGCCGGGCGCGCCGCCAGCCGCATCGCGACGAGCGCCAGCACGATCGAGGCGGCGTCGGTGAGCATGTGCGCGGCGTCGGAGAGCAGCGCGAGGGACCCCACCAGCAGACCGACGACGACCTCGACGGCCATGAAGCCGGCGATCAGCCCCAGCGCGAGCCCCAGCCAGCGCCGGTCGGCGTTCTCGGCCACACCGTGCCCGTGCCCGTGCTCGTGCTCGTGATCGTGCGCGTTCATGGTGCGGCGACCTCCCCGTTCCAGGTACGACACCCGCAGGGAAACACATCGGCACACCGATCGGCAAAGACTGCACCGGTGACCGTTGTCAACTTCGATAAGACGGCGGTGACCTGCACCGACGCGCCCGGCCCCGGCCGCGGGACCGCCGGGGCCCCCGGAGGCAAGCGGCCTCCGGGAGCGCCCCCGGCGGGATCAGGCGTTCGGACTCGCGCCGCGGGCCGCGAGCATGTCCGCCATCAGGCGTATCTCCGCCTCCTGGCCCTGGACCATGCCCGCCGCCAAGCGCCGTACCTGGTCGGTCCGGGCGAGGTCGGCGGCCGCGGCGGCCATCTCCACGCCGCCCTTGTGGTGGGCGGTGAGCAGTTGGAGGTAGAGGACCGCGGCGGCCTTGCCCCGGGCCGCGTCGAGCCGTCGCAGTTCGGTGTCCGTGGCCATGCCCGGCATCAGCGACCCGTCGTGGGGCGCGTAGGCCGTGTCGTGGCCCATCCACGTCATGGGCGGCTTCGACGACGACTTGGGAAGCCCCCAGACGTCCAGCCAGCCGAGCAGCATGCCGCGCTGGTTGGCCTGGGTGTTGATGACGTCGTAGGCGAGCCTGCGGACGTCCTCGTCGTCCGTGCGGTCGCGGACGATCAGGGACAGCTCCACCGCTTGCTGGTGGTGGATCGCCATGGCGCGCGCGAAGCCGGCGTCGGGTGAGTCCGTGGCCGGGGTGCCCCCGCTGCTGGGCCGTGCCGTGAGCAGGGTGAAGGCCAGGGCCGCGACCATGACCAGCGCCATGGCGCCGGCGAGCGCGAGCAGCGGCCTGCCCGCGCCCCGGGCGGCGGTCACGAGGCCTTGCCTCCGGTGCAGGGCGCGCCGGGCTCGGGGGTCTGGTCGCCCTGCACATAGGTGTCGAAGAACTTCGCCACGCGCGGATCGTCGGCCTTGGTGACGCCCAACTGGTGGCCCCATGCGGTGAGGGTGATCGGTGAGGCCTGGTCCGCGTAAGGGCTCATCAGGGAGTACGGGGTCTTCGAGACGCGGGCGCCGAGCGTCTTGACGTCGGCGTCCGACGCCTTGTCGGTGTACGTGACCCACACCGCGCCGTGCTCCAGGGCGTGCACGGCGTTCTCATCGGTGACGGGCTTGTCGTAGACGTCGCCGTTGCAGTTCTGCCAGACGGGGTTGTGGTCGCCGCCGGCGGGCGGGCTCATGGGGTAGTCGACGGTCTTGTCGACGTGGTTCTGCGTGAGCCCGGACCACGTCTTCTCCCCGCTGATGGAGCCGGCGGCCGCGGTCTTCCCGCTGCCGGCGCCGTCGTCGCCGGCGGCGTTGACCAGGTAGACGCCGCCACCGACCAGCGCGACGAGGATGGCCGTGCACGCGGTGACGGTGATGATCCGGTTGCGGCGTTCGCGGGCCTGCTCCTGGCGGCGTATCTCCTCGACGCGCGCACGGCGGTCGGTGGCCCTGGCCTTGGAATGGGGGGAACCCATGGCATGTCCTGATTCCCCGCCGCGTCGGTGACACGGCGGTGCTGGTGAAGGGGCGGATGACGTACGGCGCGCACCGGCGGTCGCCGCCGGTGCGGTCGGCCCTTCTACGTCCGCTGGATCTGGAGCATGTGCAGGTCGAGGGAGCGCACGGTGCCGGGGGACGGCGCACGCAGTCCCGCGGCGGCGGCCGCGGGCGGCCACACCGACGGCAGTTCCGCGCCGGCGAGGTGCGGCAGGGGCGCGGAGCCCAGGGTCACCGGCGTGTGCTCCGCGGGGGAGCAGCCGTTGCCGCGCCTGCCGGGGTCATGGCCGTCCGTGCACACCTCGTCGGCGACGTGCGAGGAGACGAGGGTCCGCGCGGGGCCGTACGGGTCGTCCGGCGCCCCGGAGTGGCCGCAGACCGCGAGGGCGGCGAGCAGCCCGCACAGGACGAGGACAACACCGCTCAGGCGGGCGGGTATCGCACCGCCTCGGCCGGCTCCTCCGTCACTGCGCATCGCGGCAGATCGTACCCGCCGCCACACGCAGTACCCGCGCCGGGTGCGCCCCGGGGGAAACGAAGGTGCAAGGCGCCACGGGGCCCTGCCAGGCTCCTCCGCATGGACGTTCACCTGGAGCCCTGGTCGGAGGCGGACCTTCCGCTCCTGCGGCGGATCAACACCCCCGAGATGCGGCGGCACGTCGGGGGCCCCGAGCCCGAGGAGCGGCTGCTCGCCCGGCACCAGCGCTACCTGGCCCTCCCGGAAGCCGGGCTGGGCCGCATGTACGCCGTGCTCCTCGGCGACGAGCCGGTGGGCAGCATCGCGTACCACCGCCGGGACTGGCAGGGCGAACCGGTCTATGAGACCGGGTGGAACGTCCTGCCGCCGTACCAGGGCAGGGGCATCGCCGCCGCGGCCGGTGCCGCGCTGATCGCCGTCGTGCGCGAGGCCGCCCGCACCCCGGGGGCTCCCCATGCGCTGCACGCCTTCCCGTCCGTGCGGAACGCACCGTCGAACGCCCTGTGCCGCCGCCTGGGGTTCACCCTGCGGGGCGCCTGCGACTTCGAGTACCCCAGGGGCAGCGGGACCTTGATGCGCAGCAACGACTGGCGCATCGAGTTCGGCGCCCCGCGTCAGTTCGTGCGGCGCCGCGCGGTGTGACGTGCCCGGGTCCTTCAGCCGGCCGGGGCCTCGGCGGGGAACAGGATCGGGCTGACGAGGTGCCGCGTCCGCCCGGGCGGGCCCGGCCGGCCCGGCCTGACAACTGGCGTCAACGGCGGTGGCGGGCCCGCCGCTTGGGGGACCGGCGGTCCGTCACCAGGAAGACGACCAACAGCGCCGCGACGACGCAGACCGCCACGGTCTCGGCCGCGAAGATCAGTTCGCTGAAACCGTCGTCCCCCGCCTCGACGGGAGGGACGTAGACCTCCCGTGACGGACCGGTGGAGGGCGCGCCGTAGGGCATGCCGAAGCGCAGGGGCACCATGCGGAGGCTCATCGCCGGTCAGTATCGCGGGCCCCGGCCCGCCGCGGGACGAGACGGCCGGACCGGGGGCGCCCGCACCGTGGCCGCGCGCCGGATCAGCCGGTGAGCGCCGGGAGCGCGGCGGGACGGCGGAAGAGCCACCGCAGGAACGTCCGCCGCGGCGGCCGCGCCCGCACCTGCCCGAACTCCAGCTCACCCACCAGCTCCACGCGCAGGGCCACCGGTGTCGCCGGGCCGGCCGCCGGCCGGATGTCCACCTTGCCGAAGCTGACGGCCAGCTCGTCGGCGTCCACCACGATCCCGGGCCGCGTCACCAGCACCAGGGAGCCGCCACGGACGTCCACGTCGATGCGGAGGGTGTCCTGCGTGATCACGGCGCCGGTGAAGTCGAGCAGCACCTCGCCCCACTCCGACCGGACCTCCATGCGCCGCGGCACGACCCACCGGTCGACGCGGCGGAACGAACCTCCGCGGTGGTCGACCCGGACCAGGTCCTTGACGTCCGTTGCGGCCACGCCCGGCGCCCCCGCGGCCGCCGGAAGGTCGGCGGTGAGCGGTGCCAGTTCGTCGAGCGTACGGGCCGACAGGGCGGCCTCCAGGCGCTCGTCCAGCTCGTCGGCGGACAGCCGCCCGTCGCCCGCGGCCACGGTCAGGACGTCCACCACCCGGTCCCGGTCCGCGTGCGAGGCCCGCAACGGGGGCGGCGCGCCCGTAGCGGACGGTCCACCCGCTGGCGGGATCTCCTCCGGCATGTCCCCACCCCGTTCTGGTCGGCGGCTTCGGTGAGACGCGATACACAGGTCGCGAACTAACGCTATATCGCGTCCTGGCCGCGAGCCAAGCCCGCACCCGCGGACCGCCGTCCACCTCCGCGTCGTGCCGGTCCCGGGCGCGACCCTGGCCGGCGCGTGACCCTGACCGTTTTCCAACCCGCCGCGTGGGTTGCGGGGTTGGACCGCCGCAGGGCCATGCCTGCCCTGCGGTGTTGACCCTCGTGGTGCCGGGCTCAGGGGGTGACGAATCCGTCCCGGCGCCACCTGGCGCCGAACCGCCGCCCGCTCCCGCCACCCCGGGCCGACGGCAGTCCGGGCGCGGACGGCACGGCCAGTACCGGGCAGCGGGCGTGCGTGAAGCAGTGCGCCGCGACGGACGGCGCGAAGAGCCGCTGCCAGGGGCCGTGGGAACCGGCACCGACCACCAGCAGTCCCGCGCCCTCGCCGGCCACCTCCACCAGCGCCGGTCCCGGACGGCCCAGCGCGAGGACCGGACGCAGCGGGGGGTCCAGCGGCAGGTCGCCGTCGAAGGCGGCGTCCAAGGCCATGAGGAGCCGGCGCCGGGCCAGCCGTCGCCACCGGTCGGGGTCCGGCGGGGGCGGCGGCCACCGGTTCTGCGTCGCACCGGCACCGTCCCAGGCCGTCTCCCAGGCGGTGACCACGGTCAGCACGCACTCCCGCCGCCGGGCCTCCTCGGCGGCCCGGCGCAGCGCCGCCACGCTCCCGGGGGAGCCGCTGACGCCGACGACGACGCACTCTTCGCGGACCTCACTCATGCCTTCCATGAAACGCCCGGAAACGCGCGGACCAGGGGTCCTTGTCGCGATCCTGACGCCGCCCGCCCCACCCCCGCGACCCGCGCCGTTAACGTTCGCGCGCTCGCCGTAAACGTCGCGTCAGGGATCGCCCCCACCCCCCAGGCGGCGGGCATAGCGTCCCTGGTGCGTCCCGGAACGCCGGCCCCGGCCGGGGCGCCCCAGGAACCGCAGCAGGTGCCGCAGCAGGAGGAAGCCATGACAGAGCTCATGTACGGGGACGACCCCGAGCCTTCGGATCCGTCCCCGGCCGGACGACACCGGGAGACGTTGTACGTCCCCGTCCGGCCGGGACCCGTGGGATGCGTCGCGCGCATGTTCCGCACGCCCCTGGGCGGCCGCACAGCCGTCGGCTTCACCACCACCGAGCGCCTCACCGAGACGCTCGGCGCCGACCAGCAGTGGATCACCCTGTCGGAATCCGCGCTGCGGTCGCTCGCCCGGCCGCTGGGCGTCACGGCACTGACCGTGGACCCGCAGTTCGCCGCACCCGCCGTGTCGGACGTACCGGAGGAGACCGGTCGCCGGCTCGACCCCCAGACTCTCGGGGTCCTCAGGGTCACCGGCGCGGTCGCGCTGGTCGACGCCCTGGCCCTGTGGATCGGCTGAAAGGAGCGCCGTCATGACTCTCGTCACCGAGCACCTGGAGACCGCGTACCCCGACGCCGACCTGTCGGTGTGGCCCGCGTCCGCCTCCTCCGCCCCCCACGGTGAGGTCACCGTGGGCGGGGTCCCCCTCACGGAGATCGCCGAACGCTTCGGCACCCCCGCCTACGTCCTGGACGAGGGCGAGGTACGCGACCGCTGCCGTGCCTACCGCGCGGCCTTCCCCGACGGCGACGTGCTGTACGCCGCCAAGGCCTTCATGTGCCGTGCCATGGCCCACTGGGTGGACGAGGAGGGCCTCGGCCTCGACGTCTGCTCGGCCGGGGAGCTCGAGCTCGCGGTCGTCACCGGTTTCCCGCCGGAGCGCATCCTGCTCCATGGCAACGCCAAGAGCCCGGAGGACCTGGCCACGGCGCTGCGCCTCGGCGTGGGCCGGATCGTGATCGACAGCACCGGCGAGATCGCCCGGCTGGCCGCCCACGTCCCGCCGGGGGACCGGCAGAAGGTGCTGCTCCGCATCGTGCCGGGCATCGCCGCCGGTCACCACAACGCGGTGCGCACCGGCACCGACGACCAGAAGTTCGGGCTGTCCCTGACCGACGGATCGGCGCAGCACGCCATCGCGCGCGTCCTGGAGCAGCCGCGGCTGGAACTGGTCGGTCTCCACTGCCACCTGGGCTCGCAGATCAGCAGCGTCAAGCCGTACCTCGCGGCCGTGCGCCGGCTGGTCGGGCTGCTGGCCGCCGTACGCAGGCAGCACGGCGTCACGCTGCCGGAGCTGGACCTGGGCGGCGGCCACGCGGTCGCCTACCGGCCGGCCGAGGCGGCGATGGACCTGACGACGCTGTCCGCGCGGATACGCGCCGAGCTCGCCGAGGGCTGCGCGGCCGCCGGGCTGCCGGTGCCGCGGCTGACGGTGGAGCCGGGCCGCGCGATCGTGGGCCCCGCCGGTGTCGCGCTCTACCACGTGCTGTCGGTCAAGCGCACCGGCGGACAGACCTTCGTGGCCGTCGACGGCGGCATGAGCGACAACCCCCGGCCCGCGCTGTACGGGGTGCGCTACAGCCCCCGGCTGATCGGCCGTCACTCCACGGAGGAACCGGCCCTGATGACCGTGGTCGGCCGGCACTGCGAGGCCGGTGACATCCTCGCCTCCGCGGTGCCCCTGCCGGCCGACGTCCGGCCCGGGGACCTGCTGGCGGTGCCGGTCGCGGGCGCCTACCACCTGTCGATGGCGTCCACGTACAACCTCGTCGGCCGTCCGCCGGTCGTCGCGGTCCACGAGGGCCGGGCCCGGCTGCTGGTCCGTCGCGAGTCGCTCGCCGACTTCCGCAACCGCGACATCGGGCTCTGAGCCCCGGGGCCCCCAAGGCCCCACGACCAGGCGTCCCCGACGCCGTCCGAACGCCCTCCGGGCAGGTGATGTCCCCGCGTCCCCCTGCCCGGAGGTGCGCCATGCCCATTTCCGTTCCAAGAGGCCCGGTCCACGGGTCCCGATCCACCAGAAGAGAGAGTCCGGTGAGTGTGGAGTACGCCGTCCGCCTGATCGTCGCGGAGGGAATCCGATGACCACCGCACCCGCACCCGTCAGACCGGACCGTGAAAGCCCCGCGCTTCCCCCGGAGGCCGACGGGAAGCGCCGGGTCGGCGCAGGACTGCTCGACCCCGGACAGCTGTGGCTCGCCTTTCCCGACGCCCTGCGCAAGCTCAACCCGGTGACGCTGGTCCGTAACCCGATCATGTTCGTCACCGAGGTCGGCGCGGCCCTGACCACCGGGCTGGCCCTCGTCCATCCAACCCTGTTCGGCTGGCTGATCACGGTGTGGCTCTGGCTGACCGTCGTCTTCGGCAACCTCGCCGAGGCCGTCGCCGAGAGCCGCGGCAAGGCCCAGGCCGACTCCTTGCGCCGCATGCGCAAGCTGACCACCGCCCGCCGGCTGACGGAGGACGGCGAGAAGGTGGTGCACGCCATCGCGCTGCGCCGCGGTGACACCATCGTCGTCGAGGCCGGGGAGACGATCCCTGGCGACGGCGATGTCGTCGAGGGCGTCGCCAGCGTCGACGAGTCCGCCATCACCGGCGAGTCCGCACCCGTCATCCGCGAGGCGGGTGGCGACCGCTCGGCCGTCACCGGCGGCACCAGGGTGCTGTCCGACCGCATCGTCGTGCGCATCACCCAGGAGTCCGGACGCAGCTTCCTGGACCGGATGATCGGCCTGGTCGAGGGCGCCAACCGGCAGAAGACGCCGAACGAGCTCGCCCTCAACCTGCTGCTCGTCATGCTGACCTTCGTCTTCCTGGTCGCCGTCGTCACCCTGCAGCCCATGGCGATCTTCTCCAAGGGCTTCATGGGCGCCGCCCCCGACAGCGCCGCGATCACCGCCGACGGCGTCACCGGCATCGTCCTGGTCTCGCTGCTCGTCTGCCTCATCCCGACGACGATCGGCGCCCTGCTGTCTGCCATCGGCATCGCGGGAATGGACCGCCTGGTGCAGCGCAACGTCCTCGCCTCCTCCGGCCGCGCCGTCGAGGCCGCGGGCGACGTGAACACGCTCCTGCTCGACAAGACCGGCACCATCACCTACGGCAACCGGCAGGCGAGCGCCTTCCTGCCGGTCGGGGCCGTCGAGCCCGAACGGTTCGCCCAGTCCGCGCTGCTGTCGAGCCTCGCCGACCGGACCCCCGAGGGACGCTCCATCGTCGCCCACGCCCGCGAGCACTACGCGCTGTCCCACCACAAGGCCGACGAGATGGACCTGCCCGACGCCCGGTGGGTGGCCTTCAGCGCCACCACCCGCATGTCCGGGGTGGACCTCCCCGGAGGCAGGAAGCTGCGCAAGGGTGCCGCCGCCGCGGTCGCCGCCTGGGTCCGCGACGAGGGCGGAACGGTCCCGGCGGGCATGGACGTGTACGTCGAGCAGGTGTCCGCCGCGGGCGGGACGCCGCTCGCCGTCGCCGAACTCCCGGCCGGCGGCGGCCCCGCGCGCGTCCTGGGCGTCATCCACCTCAAGGACGTCGTCAAGCCCGGGCTGCGCGAACGCTTCGAGGAGATGCGCCGGATGGGCATCCGCACCGTGATGATCACCGGCGACAACCCGGTGACCGCCCGCGCCATCGCCGAGGAGGCGGGCGTGGACGACTTCCTCGCCGAGGCGACCCCCGAGGACAAGCTCGCCCTGATCAAGCACGAGCAGGCCGGCGGCCACCTCGTCGCCATGACCGGCGACGGCACCAACGACGCCCCGGCACTGGCCCAGGCGGACGTGGGCGTCGCCATGAACACCGGCACCTCGGCCGCCAAGGAGGCGGGCAACATGGTCGACCTCGACTCCGACCCCACGAAGATCGTGGAGATCGTCGAGATCGGCAAGCAACTCCTCATCACCCGTGGCGCGCTGACGGCCTTCTCGATCGCCAACGACATCGCCAAGTACTTCGCGATCCTCCCCGCGATGTTCGGCGGGGTCTACCCGGCCCTCGACGCCGTGAACATCATGCGGCTGCACTCGCCCGCCTCGGCGATCCTGTCGGCCGTCGTCTTCAACGCCGTCGTCATCGTCGCGCTGATCCCGCTCGCCCTGCGGGGCGTGCGCTACCGGCCCAGCAGCGCCTCGGCGCTGCTCACCCGCAACCTGTGGGTGTACGGCCTCGGCGGGGTGGTCGTGCCGTTCCTCGCGATCAAGCTCATCGACGTCGCCCTCGTCCAGTTCATCCCGGGGATCTGACCATGACCGGTACCTCCACGCTGCCCCGCTGGGCCGCGCACCACCTCGCGGCCGTCCGCATGGTGCTCGCGCTCACCCTCCTCGTCGGACTGGCCTACCCCCTCGGCATGACGCTGCTCGCCCAGGCGCCGGGCCTGCGGGACGCCTCCTCACGCGACACGCTCATCGGCAAGGCCTACACCGACGCCCAGGGCGACCCACTGCCCGGCTACTTCCAGTCGCGCCCCTCCAACGCGGGCGACGGCTACGACACCGCGGCCTCCGGCGCCGGCAACCAGGGCGCCGAGAACGTCGTCGACACCCCCGACAGGCCCAGCCTGCTCACCCAGGTGTGCTCGCGCAGCAAGGCGATCGGCGAGCGGGAGCACGTCGACGGTTCGCGCCCCTACTGCACCCCCGACGGCGTCGGCGCCGTGCTCGGGGTCTTCCGCCAGGGCGGCACCACGGGCCGCGTGACCCGCGTCGTCAGCCTCAACCAGCCCTGCCCCGCCCGGCCGTTCCTCACGGCCTACGAGCACGTGGCCGTCCGCTGCGCGGAACCCGGCGCCGACTACACCCGCGCCGTCGTCACCCCCGTACGCGGCGACGCCCAGGCCCGCCCCGAGGTCCCCGTCGACGCGGTCACCGCCGGCGCCAGCGGCCTCGACCCCGACATCAGCCCCGCGTACGCGGGCCTCCAGGCACCCCGCGTCGCCCGCGAGCGGGCGCTTGGCGAGGACACCGTGCGCGCCCTGATCGCGAAGTACACCACCGGCCGCGCCCTCGGCGTGCTCGGCGAGCCCGCCGTCAACGTCGTCGAGCTCAACGCCGCCCTGGACCGCACCCACCCGACGCGCGGAGCGTGAGAGCAGACATGTACGGCTGGATCCAGGCCTCCCTCGTCATCGCCGTCGTGGTGGGCCTCCACGTCCCGCTCGGCGACTACATGGCACGCGCCCTCGAGGGCGGCCGCCACCTGAGACCCGAGCGCGCCCTCTACCGCCTGTGCGGCGTCGACCCCGACAAGGAACAGGACTGGCGGCACTACCTGTTCGCGCTGCTGGCCTTCTCGGCCGTGAGCATCGCCGCCCTGTTCGCCCTGTTCACCCTGCAGGACCGGTTGCCGTGGTCGCTCGGTCGCGACGGCATGCCGTGGAGGCTCGCCCTGCACACCGCCGTCAGCTTCACCACCAACACCAGCTGGCAGAACTACGCGGGCGAGTCCACCACCGGCCACCTCGCCGTCATGGCGGGCCTGGGCACCCAGGCGTTCGCCTCCGGCGCGGTCGGCATCTGCGTCGCGCTGGCCCTCGTCCGGGGGCTGGTCCGGCGCGACACCGACCGGCTCGGCAACTTCTGGGTCGACCTCGTCCGCAGCGTCTTCCGCGTCTTCCTGCCCCTCGCGGTCGTCTCCGGACTCCTGCTGATCGCCCTCGGCGTGCCGCAGCACCTGTCGGGGAGCGACCAGCTCGCCGCCCCCGTCGGCTCCTGGGAGTCCATCAAGCTGATGTCGGGCGACGGCGGCGGTGTCTTCAACGCCAACAGCGCCCACCCCCTGGAGAACCCCTCGGCCTGGAGCAACACGCTCGAGATCGTGCTCATGCTCCTCATCCCGACCGCCCTGATCCGCACCTACGGCCGGCTCGTCGGCAGCCTGAAGCAGAGCTGGACCCTCCTCGCGGTGGTCGGCATCCTCTTCGGCCTGCTGCTGGCCGCCGCCCACCTCGCCCAGAGCGCCCACACCGGCACCGTCGGCGCCGCGGTGGGCGGTCAGACCGAGGGCACCGAGACCCGGTTCGGCGTCCCGGCGAGCACCCTGTTCGGCGTGTCGGCCACCGCCTCGGCGGACGGCGCCGCCAACTCCTCGTACGACAGCTTCTCCAGCCTCGGCGGCGGCGTCCTGCTGGCGGGCATGATGCTCGGCGAGGTCGCGCCCGGCGGCACCGGGAGCGGCCTGTACGGACTGCTCGTGGCCGTCCTCGTCGCGGTCTTCGTCGGCGGCCTGATGGTCGGCCGCACGCCCGAGTACCTGCGCAAGCGGATCGGCACCGGGGAGATGCGGTACGTCGTGCTCTACGCGCTCGTCGCGCCCACCGCGATCCTGGTGTGCTCGGCCATCGCCGTCGCCCTGCCCGGCGGGCGCTCCTCGATGGGCAACCCCGGCCCGCACGGCCTGACCGAACTCGTCTACGCGTACACCAGCAACACGGCCGGCAACGGCAGCGCGATGGCCGGCTTCAACGGCGCCACCGACCTGCACAACCTGCTGATGGTCGTCGCCATGCTGATCGGCCGCTACGTCCCCGTGGTGTTCGTCCTGGCCCTGGCGGGGCGCCTCGCGCGCCAGCGGGCCGGCGTGGTCACGGTCGGCACCCTGCGCCCGCACGGGGTCAACTTCGTCGTCCTGGCCACCGGCGCCGCCCTGATCCTCGCCCTGCTGAACTTCCTGCCCGTCCTGTCCCTCGGCCCGGTGGCGGAAGGACTGCTGTAGTGCCGACGATCGGTCACCCCCCGATGCGAAGCTGAGGGGGTGACGAGGACCCAGTACTTCACCGCGACCAGCCTCGACGGCTTCATCGCCGACCCGGACGACTCCCTCGACTGGCTCTTCGAGGTCGAGGGGGAGGGCTTCGAGAGCTTCAGGGCCTTCTTCGCCGACGTCGGGGCCTTCGCGATGGGCGCCACCACGTACGAGTGGATCCTGCAGCACGACCGCCTCCTGGAGCGGCCCGGGAAGTGGACCGAGTACTACGGCACCACCCCTGCCTGGGTCTTCACCCACCGGGACCTGCCCGCCGTCCCCGGGGCGGACGTCACCTTCGTGCGCGACGACGTCCGCCCCGTCCACCAGGCCATGGCCACCGCCGCCGGGGGCCGGAACATCTGGCTGGTGGGCGGCGGTGAACTGGTCGGCTCCTTCGCCGACCACGGGCTGCTGGACGACCTGATCCTGGGCGTCGCCCCGGTCACCCTCGGCGCCGGTGCACCGCTGCTGCCGAGGAGGCTGACCTCGGCCCGGCTGCGGCTGACGGGCGTCGAGCGGGTCGGCCAGTTCGCCTACCTGACGTACACGACGCGCTGAGGCCGGTGCCGGCACCGGCGCCTGCGATGCGCGGCGCGGTTCGGTTCCGTGCGAGCATCTGCGGATGCTCATACTCGCCGACGAACTCGGACGTCTCGCCTGCACGGTGACGGGGGAAGGCCCGCCCGTCGTCCTCGTGCACGCGGGCGTCGCCGACCACCGGATGTGGGACGGGGTCGTGCCCGGCCTCGCGCAGCACCACACCGTCATCCGCTACGACATGCGCGGTTTCGGCCAGTCCCCGCCACCGGCCGGCCCGTTCAGCGAGCACGACGACCTGCGCCGCGTCCTGGACCACTTCGGCCTCGACCGCGCCCGCGTGGTCGGTGCGTCCTTCGGCGGCCGCGTGGCAATCGACTTCGCGCTCGCCAACCCCGGGCGCGTCCACTCCCTGGCCGTGCTCTCCCCGCCGTGGCCCGGGTACGACTGGTCGCCGCAGATGATCGCCTACGACGAGGCCGAGACCGAGGCGCTCGCAGCGGGCGACCACGAGGCCGCGGTCCGCGTCAACCTGGACATGTGGTTGCGCGGCCCGGCCCGCGGATGGGACGAGGTCCCCGCCGGGGCGGCCGACCGGCTCCGCGGGCCGCTGCGGACGGCGCTGACCCATCAGGGCGCCGTCGAGGCGCACTCACGGGGCCGCGCGGACGGCGACGTTGCCGCACTCTCCGTGCCCACCCTGATCGGCGTCGGCCTCCTCGACGTGGCGGACTTCCAGGACATCGCCCGCCGCTACGCCGCCACGATCCCCGGCGCCACCCTGGCCGAGTTCCCGGCCGCGGCGCACCTCGTGGCCCTCGAAGCCCCCGCCGACGTCACGGCGGCCCTGCTTCCGTTCCTCGCCCGCTAGGCCGTGTCGTCAAATGCCCGCCTGCCCCGCGGCGCCTGGCACGGCACTCCCCCAGCCTTCGGCCGGGGGTGCCCCCACGCTGCGTTGTCGAATCGACCGAGTAGCCCACTACGAGGACGACTCGCCGCCTTGCGATGCACCGCACCAGACGCCGCTGGGCCCGCCCTTCGGGCGGCCGGCGCTCATTTGACGACACGACCGAGCGCTGCCCGCACCGCCAACGCGGTGGCCGTCCGGTCCGCGCCGTCCGCCCGTGGGGGAGCGGGGGTACGGATCATCCCCGCGGGACCGTGGACGTCCGGCGCGCCCCTGCGCGCCGGACGGGGCAAGGGAAGGGAGCAACCCCAGTGGACATGAAACTCGAGGTCGTGGTGGTGCCCGTCGCCGACGTCGACCGGGCCAAGGACTTCTACGTGGGCCTCGGCTGGCGGCTGGACGCGGACCTCACCACCGGCGAGGACTTCCGCGTGGTCCAGGTGACCCCGCCCGGCTCGCCCTGCTCGGTCATCTTCGGCACCGGGGTCAGCTCGGCGGCGCCCGGCTCGGTCCAGGGCCTCCACCTGATCGTGGAGGACGTGGTCGCCGCCCGCGAGGAACTCGTGGGACGCGGGGTCGAGGTGGCCGGACCGTTCCACGACGCCGGAGGGATCTTCCACCGTGCCGGGACGGAAGGACGTGTGTCCGGCCCCGACGCGGAGCGACGCAGTTACTGCTCCTTCGCGTCGTTCAGCGACCCCGACGGCAACGAATGGGTGCTCCAGGAGATCACGGAGCGGCTGCCGGGCCGCTGACCTCCGCCCCTGGTGCCGTACGGTGCCGCACCGCGGTCGCGCGCCGCGCCCGTGGTGCGGAACCTTTACACGGCGGCGACGGCCTTCTGAGGCCCGGTCACGCCGAGGATGGCGAGGCAGTTCGTCCACAGCGGGCTGAGGCGCCCGGTGTCGTTGTACAGCTTGGCGAAGAGCACCTGTCCCTCGAGCTGGGCGACGATCGACGCCGCGGCCGCGTGGGTGTCGGCGACGGTGACGTCGCCGCGCTCGCGGGCCTCGGTGACGACCTCGTCGATCATGTCGACCTGCGTCTCGAAGATCTCCTGCAGCCGTCCGCGGATGGACTCCGTCTGGTTGCTCATCTCCAGCGTCAGGTTGCCGAACATGCACCCGGAGACCGTGCCGCAGGACTGCTGCCCCGCGTGCTGGCTCTCCTCGGTCGCCTCGAACAGCCTGCGCAGCCGCTCCAGCGGTGCCTCGGCGGCGCCCAGGATGCGGGTCCAGTCGCGCCTCTGCGCCGCCCAGTGCTCGTCGATGACGGTCAGGGCGAGGGCTTCCTTGGACTCGAAGAAGTAGTAGAAGCTGCCCTTGGGCACCCCGGCCGCCTTGCAGATCTCGGCCACCCCCAGGGCGGAGTAGCCGCGCTGCTCGATGAGCGTCTGCGCGGCAGTGATGATCTTCTCCCTGGCATCACTTGTGCGTCCCATGACAGCAGTATACGACCGATCGACTATTGTGTCGTCGACCGGCCGGTCCCGCTACTTGTCCCGGTCGGGAATTCCGACCGGCCCCCATCGTGGGCGCGCCGGCGGGACGTGCGCCAGGACCGGTTTCCTCCCTGCTGCGAGGCTGCGACTCCCACACGCCCCCCGTGACGGAGATCCGGCAGGCCAGGCCCTAGCATGGCGGCGTGGAGCTGCGTCAACTTCGGTATTTCGTCGCGGTCGCCGAGGAGCTGAACTTCGGGAGGGCGGCCGAACGGCTCCTCATCGCCGGGCCCTCGCTGTCCCAGCAGATCAAGGCGCTCGAACGCGACCTGGGGGTCAGGCTCTTCGACCGCGACCGCCGGTCGGTGTCGATCACCCCCGCGGGCTCGGCGCTGCTCCCGCACGTCCGGGCGCTGCTGGAGCGCGCCGACGACGTGGGGCGCCGCGCCAAGCAGCTGGCCGGCTCGGAGGCGGTGCGGCTCGGCTACACCAACTGGCTCCCCGCCGACCTGGCGGCCCGTGCGTCCGCGGTGGCCCGGCTGCACGTGGACGCGTGGGTCGGGCCCTCCCACACCCAGGCCGCCCGGGTGGCCGAGGGCGGCTTGGACCTCGCGATCTGCTGGGTGCAGACGGCGGACCTGGAGCGGTGCGGCCTGCGGTCCCGGCTCCTGGGCGCGGACCTGCTCTACGCGGTCTCCACCGGCGACGACACCAGTGCCGTCCGGGCCGAGGACACCGTCGTCCTCCTCGACGACGACACCACCACCTGGCAGTCGTGGAACGTCTACGCGGAGCGTTTCGCCGCCGACACGGGGGCCCGCACGATCCGTATCTCCGACGGCGGTATCACCGGCAGCGGATTCTTCGACCACGTCCGCCGCTGCCGCGGACCGGTCGTCAACTCCCCGAAGGGCCAGACCGCCCCGCTCCCTCCGGACCTGGTCAAGCGGCCGGTGATCGCGCCCGAGGTCTACTGGACCTGGTCGCTGGTGTGGCGCGCCGACGAGGTCCGCGACTCGGTGCTGGCCGTGGTGGACGCCCTGGCCGAGGGCGTGGGCGACCTCGGCATCCACGGCCCGGACGTCTGGCTCCCCGACGGCGATCCCTACAAGCGATAGATTTTTGGCGGTATGCCGGAATCGTCGCTCGGTCCTCGCGGTTATAGGTGACCGGTCGGCTACTTCGCCGGCGCAGTCCACACCCCATCCGTCGGGAGCAGGTCATGAGCGTTGAGGGTCAGAAGGTCGCGGTCGTCACCGGTGCGTCGCAGGGCATCGGTGCCGGTCTGGTCGAGGCGTACCGGAAGCTGGGGTACGCGGTGGTGGCCACGTCGCGGAACATCGGCGAGTCGGCGGACCCGGGGGTGGCGGCGGTGCGCGGGGACATCGCCGACTGGGACACCGCGGAGCGGGTGATCGCGACGGCGGTGGAGCGGTTCGGCCGGGTGGACACGCTGGTCAACAACGCGGGGATCTTCGTGGCCAAGCCGTTCACGGAGTACACCGAGGAGGACTACCGGGCCGTGATGGCGGTGAACCTGGACGGCTTCTTCCGCGTCACGCAGCTGGCGGTGGAGCGGATGCTCCAGCAGGGCGGGGGACACGTCGTCCAGATCTCCAGCAGCCTCGGGGACCAGCCGGACGCGAAGGTGACGTCGGTGCTGGCGTCCCTGACCAAGGGCGGCCTGCAGTCGGCCACGAAGGCGCTGGCGACCGAGTACGCGACGCAGGGCATCCGGGCGAACGCGGTGGCGCTGGGGACGATCAAGACCCCGATGCACCCGGTGGAGACCCACGAGATGCTGGCGGGCCTGCACCCGGTGGGACGCATGGGCGAGATCGACGACATCGTCGAGGCCGTCCTGTACCTGGAGAGAGCGCCCTTCGTGACCGGTGTGGTGCTCCCGGTCGACGGCGGCCAGAGCGCGGGCCGCTGACGTGCGCCGGCCTCCGCCGTGGTGGGAGGCAGGGCCTTCCGCCGCGGAGGACGCCGGTCGTGGCGTGCCGACCGGCCGTCGGACCAGCTACGGCCTGGAACGACTCCTGGACGTCCTGCCCGCGGCGCCCCGCCCGTGGCGGCTGCGCCACGGGCGGGTGCACGACGCCGTCCTGTGCTTCCCCGTCCGGCACGGCCCGCGCGAGCTCGGCACCCAGCGGCGTCAGGTGCGCAGCCCCCTGGACCTGCCGGAGGTGCCGGAGGAGGCCGCGGACGACGCCCTCCTGGTCGTCTCCGAGCTGGTCACCAACGCCGTCACGCACGGCACCTCCGAACACGGCCGGGGCCTGCCGATCGTCGCCGCCCTCGCGCCGGACCACGGTCTGACGGTCCGCCCCGGCGCCGGTGTCTGCTGGGCCGACCTGCCCCTGGACCGCCCCCGGCGGTGCGGCGCAGGCGGCGACCAGGCGGCATGCGTCGCGCTGACGACGGCGTTCGCCGCGCTTCTGCTCGTCGCGGTCTTCACGGCGGGCTGCCTGCTGCAGCTCGTCTGAGACGGGGCGAGGGAGGAGCCCGCGCCCCGTCCCGGCGCCCTACAGGTCGAGCTGGTACTCGATCGCCCGGTGCGTGGGTCGGTAGCCCAGCGCGTCGTTGATGTTCCGCATGGGCCGGTTGCCGTCGGCGGTGTCGGTCAGCAGACCGTCGAGTCCGGGGTGGCGCTCGCGCGCCTGCCGGATCGACTCGGCCTTCATCCACCGCCCCAGGCCGTGTCCCCGGTGCTCGGGCAGGACTGCGGTGCCGTAGTGCTGGCCGTCGCCCTTGCCGTCGCCCGGGACGACCAGCTCGGTGAACCCGGCGATGGAGCCGTCCGCATCGTCGACGGCCACCACGGTGTGCAGCAACTCCCCTCGCGCCTCGACGGCTTGGGCGGCAGCACGGACCCGGTCCACGTCCCAGGTCACCGTGCCGTAGGCGACGTCGTCCATCGGCATGTCGTCCATGGCCCGGCGTGACGCGGCGAACGTCGTGGCGAGGTCATCGGGCACGGTCCCGTGCCATGACGCCAGCCGGTATCCGGGGTGCGGACGCTCGACGAGTTCACCGAGGGCACTGATGTCCACGTCGGCCATCGGGAGCCGGGCGAACGTCAGCGCGAGGGCCCTGCGGAAACCCCGTGCCAGGAGGAAACGGTCGCCGGGCGAACCGGCCTCGGCCTGGGCGATGACGCAACGCCGGCCGTCCGCCCGGGCAGCCGCCACGGCCGCGGCGAGCAGCCGCGAGCCGACGCCGCGGCGCCGCTCGACCGGATGGACGTGGAGCTTCAGTTCGGTGAGGTGTTCCTGCCCGGGACCGCTGAACAGGCGCAGGAACGCCGATCCGAGAGGAATCGCGTCCGCGTCGCTCGCCAGCCACGCCAGCCGGTAGCCGGACGGGCCGTGAGCGGGGTCGGTCAGTGGGGTGATGCGCATGGACAAGGTGTCTCCGTCGTGAGGAGGTGGGAAAGGGAACGCGGGACCGACTGCCGGGCACTCCTGCACATGTGCCGCACACCTCCTCGTCGACGAAGCCGGCCGGTGACACCCGGTCGGCCGGGGGACGCTAACGGTTCCCGCAGGTCGACGGCAACCCGATTCGGATCCGGCAGCCCGGGACCTCGCGGTCCCCCTCGACGGCTTCGTCACGGCCTCGCCGCCGCGCGTGAGCTCCGCGGTGACGACCTCGACGTCGTCCTCATGGCCGGCGGCGTCACGATCGGCCCGGCGCTCGACGCCGGGCGGTCGACACGCTCACGCTGCACCTTGCCCCCGTCCGGCCGGGCGCCGCACGCCGCTGTTCACCGGCGCAGCGTGACCCCGACCTCGACCGTGACGCACATGACCCACGACCGCCCCTGACGGCCCCGCAGGGCTCAGGACGAGGGGGAGGGGCTGCCCACGCCCTGTTGCTCCCCGCCGGGGGCCGGGGCCGTCGACCCGGGCCGCGGGAGGGCCGCCCGTACGGCGGGAAGCGTCAGGACCAGGGCCACGGCCGCGAGTTGCCAGACCGCACCGAAGCCCAGCACCCCCGCGACGCCGAACAGGACGGACACCGGACCGGCCGCCGCGAGGCCCACCGGCCCGAGCGCGAAGGCGCCGAAGGTGCCGTAGGCGCTGACCCGGGCGAGCGCACTTGGCGGCACCTGGGACTGCGTGGCCGTGGCGTAGAGGGTGCCGCACACGGCCGAGCCGACTCCGGCCGCCAGCGCGGCGGCGCAGATCCAGGGCAGCGGCAGCCCGGTGGCGAGGGCGGCCGACGGCATGGCCCAGCCCAGGGTGGCGGCCGTGCCCACGAACAGCGGCCGGCGGGGCCGGCGCCCCAGCATCGCCACGCCGCCCGCCACTGCTCCCGCCCCGTACAGGGCCATGACCAGGCCCCAGGAGCTCGGCCCGCCGAGATTCCGCTGGGCGACCAGCGGCCCGAGGACGAGGAACGGCGCCCACACGAAAAGGTTGAACAGGCAGACGTGGACCGAGGTGACCCACAGCCAGGTCCGGGAGCGGAACTCCGTCCAGCCCTCGCGCAGCTCCGCGACGAAGGACGAGGCAGGCCCCGCGGCCCGGACGGTCCGCGGCAGCAGGAGCAGGGCCACGACGCTCACCCCGTAGCTCACGGCGTCCACGGCGAGGACCGCGGAGGCGCCCGCGGCCGCCGTCAGGACGCCCGCGATCGCCGGGCCCGCGATCGAGGCCGCCGATCGGGCCACGCCGAGCAGCGCGTTGCCGTCGGAGAGCGCGTCACCCGGCACGATGCGGGGGACGAGCGCGTCGAGAGCCGGGGTGAACAGGGCCTCGGCCGCGCCCCAGACGACGACCAGCGCGATCAGCGTGACCATGTGCGGATCACCGCCGAGGAGGGCCAGGGCGAGGCCGGCCTGGGTGAGGCAGCGGGTGACGTCCGCGGCGAGCATCACCTGCCGGCTGCCCCACCGGTCGGTGAGGACGCCTCCGGCGAGCAGGACCAGCACCAGCGGCAGGATCCGCGCCGCGAGGACCAGGCCGAGCTCGGTGCCCCCGCCGCCGGTCTCCAGGACCGCGAAGGCCAGCGCGACCGACGCCATCGACGATCCGAACAACGATGTGGTGTAGCCGATGAAGAAGCGCCGGAAGTCGCGTTCGCGCAGGACCGCGGGGCGGAGATCGAATGCCATGGGCGCAGCGTGCAAGGGGCGCGCGGCGACACGCCAGGCCCGCGAAAGAAATTATTGAGTCGGGTCGAATCAATTTAGGATGGCAGCAGTTCACACCGCAGGGTGATTTACTGCGGTCGATCTCGGGATCGACAGGGGAGGGGCGTCGCATGACCCAGCCGGTGGAGTACGCCGTCGCTGTCGACCGCTTCCTCGCCGCCTCCGGGCTGGGCGCAGGCTCGCGGCGGGTCTACCGGATCGCGCTGGCCACCTGGGCCTGGGGGCTCGTCGACCGCCCCCTGCCCGTCGGCGGAGGGCGCCGTAACGCCGAGCCCCCGGCGGTACCGCTGGCCCTGCTCGACGCACCGGGTACCGCGGGGCGGCTACGCGAGGCCTTCACGGCACGGTCCGCGGCGGTCGGTGCCCGCACCGCCAACCGTGAACTGTCGGTGCTCTGCAGCGCCGTGACGTGGTGGCGTGCGCAGGGCTGGCTGTCGGGCGACCCCACGCAGGACCTGCGGGCGCTGCCCGTGCCGAAGGCACGCCGAGCCGGGGCCGGACTCGGCGCCGACCAGGTGCGTGAGGTGCTCCGGCTGTCCGCGCCGCTGCGGGAGCAGGCGTTCTGGCATCTGCTCCACGAGACCGGGGCCACCATCGAACGGCTGCTCGCGCTGGACGTCGACGACCTCGACCTGCCGGACCGCCGCACCCGCCGGAGCACCGGGGTGCCGCTGCGCTGGGGGGACGGATCGGCCCGGTTGCTGCCGCTGCTCGCCCTCGGGCGGGTCGACGGGCCGCTGTTCCGCACCGGCCGCGGGCGGCTCTCCTACCGGCGCGCCGCGGAGTTGTTCACCGCCGCCACGCGCCCGCTGGACGTGCGGGGGCGCGGCTGGACGCTCCGCCAACTCCAGGCGGCGGGCCGGCGCTGACCCGTCCGCCGCCCGCCGCCCGCCGCCCGCCGACCAGCGTCCGGCGTCCTGCGTCCTGCGTCAGCCGAGGACCCGCAGGGCGCTCTCGACGGCGGCGGCCATCTGCGTGCGCGCGGAGGAGAGGTAGCGCCGCGGGTCGACGGTGGCGGAGTCGGCCGAAAGGAAGCCGCGCACCGCGCCGGTGAAGGCGATGTTGAGTGCCGTACCGATGTTGATCTTGACCATGCCCGCGGCGACGGCGCGCCGCAGTTCGTCGTCGGGGACGCCGGTGGAGCCGTGCAGGACCAGCGGGACGGTCACCGCACCGCGGAGACGGGCGATCAGGTCGTGGTCGAGCCGTGCCGTGCGGGTCGTCATGGCGTGCGAGCTGCCGACGGCGACCGCGAGGGCGTCGATCCCGGTGGCGGTCACGAAGGCGGCAGCCTCGTCGGGGTCGGTGCGGGCCCCTGGGGCGTGCACGCCGTCCTTGCCGCCTATCTCGCCGAGTTCGGCCTCCAGCCACAGACCGTGGTCGTGCGCCCAGTCCGCCGCGGCGCGCGTGGCGGCGACGTTGCGTTCGTGGGGGAGGGTGGACGCGTCGTACATCACGGAGCCGAAGCCGCAGTCCGCGGCACGGCGCAGCAGGGCCTCGTCGGTGACGTGGTCGAGGTGGAGGCCCACGGGGACCGCGGCCGACTCGGCCACCGCGGCGGTCGCGCGGGCGATCGGGGCGAGGGAACCACCGTGGAAACGGACCGCGTTCTCGCTGATCTGGCAGACCGCGGGGCGTCCGGCCGCCTCCGCGCCGGCGACGACCGCCTCGGCGTGCTCCAGGGTGATGACGTTGAAGGCGCCGATCCCGCGCCGGTCGGCGTGCGCCGCGCGGACGAGTTCGGCGGTGGGGACCAGCGGCATGACGCGGCGACCTCTCGATGGAATGATGTTGAGCGAAGATGATGGTTCGACCTGGAAAAGGCGCAGAAGTGTGCGCTGCCACGCGTGGGCGCGGCGCCGGGCCGGCACACCCACCGACAGGGGGCGAGGAGATGGCGGGACCACAGGCCCGATGGAGCGCGCTGCTGGAGATGCTGACCCGCGACGGGAGCGTCGAGGTCGAGGCCGCAGCAGCCGAACTGGCGGTGTCCGCCGCGACGATCCGGCGCGACCTGGACGAACTGGCCCGGCAGAACATGGTCACCCGCACCCACGGCGGCGCCGTGATCAACGCGATCGCCTATGACCTGCCACTGCGTTACAAGGCCGCCCGCAACGCCCCGGAGAAGGAGCGCATCGCCCGGGCGGCGGCGGCCCTGGTGAAGCCGGGCACGGTGGTCGGACTCAACGGCGGCACCACGACCACCGAGGTCGCCCGCGCCCTCGCCGCGCGCGCCGACCTCGGCGACAGCGGCACCGAGACCGCGCTGACCGTCGTCACCAACGCGCTGAACATCGCCGGTGAACTGGCCGTCCGGCGGCACGTGAAGCTGGTGGTGACCGGCGGTGTCGCCCGGCCGGCCTCGTACGAGCTGATCGGGCCGCTGGCCGCGGAACTCCTCGCGCAGCTCACCCTCGACCTGGTCTTCCTCGGCGTGGACGCCATCGACGTCACCCATGGCGCGGCGGCCCGGCACGAGGGCGAGGCGAGCATCAACCGTGCGCTCGCCCGGCGCGCCGAGCGGGTCGTGGTCGTCGCCGATGCCTCCAAGTTGGGGAAGCGTGCCTTCGCGCGGATCTGCCCGGTCGAGGAGGTCGACGTCCTGGTGACGGACCGGGACGCCCCGACCGCGCTCACCGAGCCCTTCGCGGCGGCGGGCGTGGAAGTCGTCCGCGCCTGACCTGGCCTGCCGTCGCACCGGCCGTCTCCCCCTTCCGCCGTCCCGCCACCGTATGAAGCTGCATGCAATTTTCTGCAGGAAAATTGCTAGGGTCGAGCAACTTCACACATGATGCTCGACCGGGCGTGCTCGGTGTCAAGGGCCGCCGGACAGGGACGGAGTCCATCGATGAGCGAGAGCAGGACCGAGACCGAGATACGGACCCAGCCGGAGTGCTGGCGCCGCGCCATCGGGCTCGCGGACGACGCGGAGACGGCGGCGTGGCGCGCCGCGATGCCCCGGGCCGGTGAACGGGTGGCGGTGGTGGGCTGCGGCACCTCGTGGTTCATGGCGCACGCCTATGCCCTGCTCCGCGAGACCGCGGGGCAGGGTGAGACGGACGCCTTCGCCGCTTCGGAGATGCCGGCCGGCCGGGCGTACGACCGGGTCGTCGCCCTTACCCGGTCCGGCACGACGACCGAGGTGCTGGAGGTGCTGACCCGGCTGCGCGGCACCACCCCCACGGTGGCGGTCACCGCCGATCCCGCCACCCCGGTCATGGAGCTGGCCGGCGCGGCGGTGGTGCTGGACTTCGCCGACGAGACCTCGGTCGTCCAGACGCGCTTCGCCACCACCGAACTCGTCCTGCTGCGCGCCCTGCTGGGGGAGGACCTGACCGGACTGCCCGCCCAGGCGGAGGCGGCGCTCGCCGCGCCGCTGCCCGACGGGCTGCTGGAGACCGAGCAGTTCACCTTCCTCGGCCGCGGCTGGGCCTACGGCGTCGCGCAGGAGGCGGCGCTCAAGATGCGGGAGGCGGCCGGCGCCTGGACGGAGGCGTACCCGGTCATGGAGTACCGGCACGGCCCGATCAGCGTCACCGGGCCCGGCCGGGTGGCCTGGTGGTTCGGCGACCCCGCGGACCTCCCGGCCGGGCTGGCGGGGGAGATCGCCCGCACCGGCGGACGCCTGGTGGCCCTGGGGCGCGACCCGCTCGCCGACCTGGTCGTCGTCCAGCGGCTGGCCGCCGCGCTCGGTGCCGCACGCGGCCTCGACCCGGACGCGCCCCGCCACCTGACGCGCTCGGTGGTGCTGGCGGACGGCCGGGGCTGACGGGCGGGCCGACCTACGACCCCCGACCCCGTCCGCCGTGACGTGAACGCCGTCCCCGCCCCGAGGAGGGTCGGGGACGGCATCACGTGCGGTTTGTCATGTGCGGTTTGTCAGGACTTGTACCACTTTTGGTTCTTCGTCCCGTAGCACGTCCACAGCTGGAGCGGGGTGCCGGCGGCCGTGCCCTTGTCGACCACGTCGACGCACTTGTTCTTGTTCGTCAGGTCGCTGGACGTGTTGAGCCTGAACTGCTGGGCCCAGCCGCCGTTGCAGCGGGCCAGTTGTATGACCGCACCGTCCGTGAACGAGGCGGCGGCCAGGTCCATGCACATGCCGAAGGCGCGTACGGTCCCGTCGGAGCGGAAGTCCCACTTCTGCCAGGCGCCGCCGTCGCAGTCCTGGATCTGCAGCCGGGCGCCGTCGCGGCCGGTGCTGTTCTTCGCGCCGCTGACCGCGATGCAGCGGCCGCTCTGCGAACTGCGGATCCGCACGCCGGGCACGATGGCGGGCTGCTGCGTCTTGCTGGGTGTGGGCTGGCCGGCCGACGAACCCGATGTGGAGCCCGACGAGCCGCCGGAACCGCCGGAGGCCGAACCGCCGCCGGTGGCCGAACCGCCGCCGCTCCCGCCGCTTCCGGTGCTCCCGCCGCCTCCGGTGCTGCCGGGTTCACCGCCCACTGCCGGAAGGCCGCCGCCGGTGCTGCCGGTGCCGCCCGCCGCGCCCCCGCCGTTCGTGCCTCCCCGGGGCCCGGAGGCCGGCGGGACGTTGCCGCCCCCGGCGGGGGAGCCCTTGGTTCCGTTCGTGCCGGGCGACGCCGGCAGGACGCCGCTCTGCGAAGCGCTGGGTTGGACGGCCGCCACCGGGTCGCCCTTGCCGCCCCCGTCGGGCAGCACGTCAATTCGTGCCATCAAGGGCACGACCAGTACCGCGCAGCCGATGACGGCCGACGTGGTCGCCAGAACGCTCCACGCCCGCCTGTCCGGCAGCAGCCGCCGGTGCGGCAGCGAGGGGCGTCGGGCGAAGGTGTCCGCGAAACGGGGCGTGGCCCCGTCGAGAACCTCGGGGTCCCGTGGATCGGGATGGGGAGGCACGTGGTCTCCTGTCGGCTCGGGAATCTGCGCGGAAGCGTAGGGCGCGCGTCCGCCCTTCGATTTCGGCAAGGTGAACAATAGTTTAAGATTTCACCAAGTGTGACAGTGAATGATCGAATATGCGCCAACACTGTGGTCAGAGCATCTCGTTCAGCAGCTTAATCTTTACGCCATGTGTGTGAACGAGTCCGACTGTCGTGAGGGCGAGGCGGACATCCTCGCGGACCACGACACCGGCGGCGCCGACGAACACAGTGCTGTCGCCAGCCTGATCATCGCCGAGCGGGACAGTCTCCGGAGGTTCGTCACCGGCCTCATGGGCCGCGACGTGCATGCCGCGGAGGACGTGCTGCAGGAGACCCTGCTGCGTGCCCTGCAGCGCGCCGGGCGGCTGGACGTGCACGAGCGTCCGGTCCGCATGTGGCTCTTCCGGGTCGCCCGCAACCTGGTCGTCGACCATCGCCGCCGCGACCGCTCCGTGCCCGTCGGCATCACCGCCGCGGACTTCGCGGGCACCGCGCTCGACCACGCCGGCGACCACGCCGGTCTCGTCGAGGACCGGTCCGTGCTCCTCGCCGCGCTGAGCGCCCTGCCGCCCGCGCACCGCGAGGCCGTGGTCCGGGTGCACGTGATGGACCAGACCGGGGCCGACGCCGCCGCCGAGATGGGCGTACCGCGGGGCACCGTCAAGTCCCGGACCCACCACGGCGTGCGGGCCCTGAGGGCCGAACTCGCCCGCCGCGGCGTGGACGGAGTGGCCGCGTGAACGTCCCCGCCGGCTGGACCCGGCTCATCGCGCTCATCGGTCTGCTGATCCTCGTCGTCGTGGTGGCGCACTGGCTCGTCCGCCGCAAGGGGGGCTGGGGCGCACTGCGCCGCCGTGTCGTGCGCGAACTGACGACGGCCGCACGCGCCTTCGCCACGCCCGTCCGCACGCAGGTGCGGCACCGCAGCGGCCTGCGTGTGCTCGCGCGCCTGCTGCGCGACGACGCCGGGTGGACGGATGCGGCGACCGCGCTGCGCCGCGCCGCCGCCGAACGGCCCGGCGCCCGGCCGTACGCGACGCTGCTGGGCACCGACGTCGTCGGCGTGTACGTCGCCCACGGCCACGGCGAGGGCGCGCTGCCCGAACCCTGGGCCCGCGACGCGGCCGAGCCGCGCCTGTGGTGGATCGGCCGCGCCGACCTCGGCACCGCACCGGAGACCGGGCACGGCGGCGAGGCCCCCGTGCTCGTCTGCCTCGGCAGGGCCGGTACGGACGCGGTGCTCCTCGACCTGACGGCCGTTCCCCCGGCGGTCTCCGTCACCGGCGAGCGGCGCACCGCCCGCGCGGTCCTGCAGGCCCTCGCGGCCCAGCTCGACGCCCGCCTCCCCGCTGGTCGCGTCGTGGTCGGCGCCGGGGTGCACCCCCGGCACGACGGCCCCACCGACGTCTTCGAGCGGCTCGACGCCGGCTACGCCGTGAGCGCCGAGGCACCGGAGCGCAACCGTCCGGCCCGCGTGCGCCTGCTCACCCTGGGCGTGGCCCACCACAGCACCCTGATCCTGGAAGCGGACCGGGACGGCCACCTGCGCCTGCACGGAGGCCCGCCCGCCCTCACCGTCGACGCGCTGCCCCTGGCCCGCGCCGTCGCCCGGCTGGTACGCACCCTGCCGCCCGTCCCCGGGGACGACGGTGGCTCCGGTCCGAACCCGCCGAAGTTGCTCGGCACCCTGTCGGCCGACGACGACCTCGTCGAGACCGGACTCCCGCCCACCGCCATGGCCGTCTCCGCGACCGCCCCCCGCCCCGAGCCCGCCCCGGCCGCCCCCCGCCCCGAGCCCGCCCCCGCCGCCACCGAACACGGCGACGAGGACGGCGACCTCGCCGAGCCGACCGCATTCGGACCGGCGGGCGTCTCCGCCGCCACCGCACGCTCCTCGTCCTCGTGACGCCCGAACTGGGAAGACCGTGAACCTCACCATCACCACCGTCGACGGCGCGGACGGCGCGCGCCGCGACCACCTCGTAGGGCTGCCACCGCGCACCACCGTCGCGGACCTCTCGGAGGCCTTGGACGGGGCGCGAAGCCGCGACCTCTACCTCGACGGCCGCCGGCTCGACCCCGACGCGCCCGTCGATGCGGCGGGACTGCGCGAAGGCGGCGTCCTGGGCCTGGGTGCCCCCGGCAAAGACCCCGACCGGGTACGCGTCGGCGCCGGGACCGACGCCGGACCGGTGCTCGCCGAGGTCCACGTGGTCTCCGGACCGCAGGCCGGGCGCACCTGGCGGCTCGGGTTCGGCAGCCACGAGGCCGGCTCCGGACCGCTCTGCGCGATCCGTCTCGAGGGCGACGGCGTCCCCGAGGGCGGCCTGTGGGTGACGGTCGGCGCCGACGGCTCCGCCCACTGGCACCGCACCAGCACCGCGCCCGGTGACGACGTGCGCGGCCGGGTTGCCGCGCCCCCGCCGGACGACGCGGTCACCGCCCTGCGCCGCACCCGTCCGCACAAGGTCACCACCGAGCGCACCGCCGCCCAGGGGCAGCCGGTGCCGTGGCCGCCCGGCGAGGACCTGACCGTCGGCTCCGTCCTGCTGAGGATGAGCGCGCCGGTCGAGGCGGACGCCGCCGTCACCGAGTCCGCGGACGGCTTCGGCATCGACTACAACCGCCCGCCGCGCATCGCCCCGCACCTGGACGGCGAGCGGGTGCGGCTGCCCTCGCCGCCCTCGCCCCCCGCCAAGCGGCCCTTCCCCGCGGCCATGATGATCGCCCCGGTGATCATGGGCTTCTTCATGGTCGCCATCTTCAAGTCGTACTACTTCCTCGCCTTCATCCTGCTCGGCCCGATGATGATGGTCTCCAACTGGGTCACCGGCCGGCGCACCGCCCGCAAGGAGTACGAGGAGGCGGACCGGCAGTACAACCGGCGCCGGATCGTGGTCGAGGACGGCGTCCGCGAGGCCGTCGCCCGCGAGCGCCGGGTACGCCATGTCACCGGCCCCGACCCCGCCGCCGTCGCCCTGATGGCCACCGGGCCGGGCAGCCGGCTCTGGGAGCGGCGCCGCCACGACCCCGACCACCTCGTGCTGCGGCTGGGCACCGCCGACCAGCCCTCGCTGCGCGAACTCGAGGACCCCGCCCGGGACGAGAACCACCGCACCATCCGCTGGAACATCCCCGACGCCCCTATCGCCATGGACCTCAGTGGCCATGGCGTGGTGGGCGTGGCCGGCCCCGCCGCCGAGGTGCAGCCGCTCGCTCGCTGGATGGCCGTGCAGGCGGCGGTGCTGCACACTCCCCGCGACCTGCGGATCGTGCTGCTCACCGATTCCAGCCGCGCCGGCGACTGGGCCTGGGTGCGCTGGCTCCCGCACGTGCGGCCCGCCGCGCCAGGCGGCCCGCTCGTCCTGATCGGCAACGACCCAGAGTCGACCGCGGCCCGCGTGTCGGAACTGGTCGCGCAGATCCAGGTGCGCAAGCGGGCCACGCGCTCCGACCGCAACGCCGCCCCCGTAGGCCCCGACGTCCTGGTGATCGCCGACGGTGCCCGGCGGCTGCGCGACGTGCCCGGCATGGTCCAGGTCCTCACCGAGGGCCCGGCCGTACGCGTCTTCAGCCTGTGCCTCGACGACCAGGAGCGGCTGCTGCCCGAGGAGAGCACCGGTGTGGTGCTCGCCGAGGCCGGCCGGCTCACCGTCAAGCGCCCCGGCACGCCCGACGTCCCGGGGGTCCGCGCCGACCACGTCACGCCCGAGTGGTGCGAGCAGGTCGCCCGCGCCGTGGCGCCGGTCCGCGACGTCAGCCCCGAGCACGACGCGGGACTCCCGCAGCGGGTGAAGCTGCTGGACCTGCTGAACCAGGAACCGCCCAGCGCCGAGAAGATCCTGGCGGGCTGGCGCTCCCGGCCCTCCGCCACCTCCTTCGTGCTCGGCAGCGGCTTCGAGGGCCCGTTCTCCCTCGACCTCGTGCAGGACGGCCCGCACGGACTGGTCGCCGGCACCACCGGCTCCGGAAAGTCCGAGCTGCTGCAGACCTTCGTCGCCTCCCTCGCCGCCGCCAACCGGCCCGACGAGCTGACCTTCGTCCTCGTCGACTACAAGGGCGGCAGCGCCTTCAAGGAGTGCGCGAACCTGCCGCACACCCTCGGCATGGTCACCGACCTCGACGCCCACCTGGTCGAGCGCGCCCTGGAGTCGCTGGGCGCCGAGCTGATGCGCCGTGAGCACGTCCTGGCCGCGGCCAACGCCAAGGACCTCCCCGAGTACCAGGCCAAGCGTGCCGCCGACCCCACCCTCGCGCCGCTTCCGCGGCTCCTGCTGGTGATCGACGAGTTCGCCACCCTGGTGCGCGAGGTGCCCGACTTCGTGCCCGGACTCATCAGCATCGCCCAGCGCGGACGGTCGCTCGGCATCCACCTGGTCCTGGCCACCCAGCGTCCCGCCGGTGTGGTGACCGCGGACATCCGCGCCAACACCAACCTCCGGATCGCGCTGCGCGTCACCGACCAGTCCGAGAGCCAGGACGTCATCGACGTCAACGACGCCGTCGACATCTCCGCCACCACCCCCGGCCGTGCCCTGGTGCGGCGCGGGCCGAAGTCCGCCGAGCCGTTCCAGACGGCCTGGGTCGGCGCCGAACGGCCGCGGCCAAAGAGCGAGGCGGAGACCGAGGCCGACAGCGGCGCGCGCAAGCCCGTCGTGGCGTCGGAGCTGTCCTGGGACGCACTCGGGCGGGCCGCGGCCCCGCCGGCGTCCGAGGTCGTCCTCACCCGGAGCGCCCAGGCACCCGCCCCCACCGACCTCCAGGTCCTGGTGGAGGAGATCCGCACGGCCGTGGACCAGCTGGAGGACTACACCCCGCAGCCCAGCCCCTGGCTGCCCGCGCTGGAGCGCCGGGTCCTGCTCGACGACCTCGACGCGATGAATCCCGTCCGCGAGGGACGCCTGCTGATCCCCTACGCCCTGGAGGACGTGCCGCAGCTGCAGCGGCGCCACGTGGCCGCCGCCGACCTCAGCAGCTTCGGCCACCTGTACGTCATCGGTGCGCCCCGCTCCGGCCGCACCCAGGTGCTGCGCACCCTGGCCGGTTCCGCCGCCCGCCACCAGAGCACCGCCGACGTGCACTTCTACGGCATCGACGCGGCCGGCGGCGGCCTGGCCGCACTCACCACGCTCCCGCACTGCGGCGCCGTCGTCCCCCGCCACGACACCGAGCGGCTGGAACGGCTGCTGCGCCGGCTCAACCAGGAACTCGTCAGCCGCCAGGAGCTGGCGCAGCGGCACAGCGCCACGGGTATCGACGAGCTCCGCAAGGTGCTTCCGAAGGCCGAACGCCCGGCGCACATCCTGCTGCTGGTCGACGGCTGGGACGCCCTGTCGGCCATGCTCGACGAGCACGAGTACAGCCACATGTACCAGGACATGGTCCGCCTGGTCCGCGAGGGCGCCGGCGCGGGCATCCACTTCATCGGCACCTCCGAACGCTCCCTGCTCAGCGGCCGCATGGCGGCGCACAACGACCACCGGCTGCTCCTGCGGCCCGGCGACCGCTCCGACGTCCAGGCCGTCGGCATGAAGCCCGGCAAGCTGCCGGCGGAGATCCCGCCCGGCCGCGGCTGGCACGTCCTGACCGGCACCGAGACCCAGGTCGCGCTGCTCGCCCCCGGCGGCGGCACCGAGCAGGTCGAGGCGCTGCGCAAGATCGGGGCCGCGGCGCTCAAGCGCGACGCGCGGGTGCCGCAGGAGCGGCGCCCCTTCACGGTGGCCTCGCTGCCGCGGTCGGCGGAGTTCGCCGACGTCTACGACAAGGTGCCCGCGGGGCAGCGGCGGCCTCTGTGGGGCCTGCTTGGCATCGGCGGCGACGGGGGAGAGCCGGTCGGCGTCGACCTCGCGGGCGCGTCCGCGGTGTTCGGCGTCATCGGCCCCACGGGGTCCGGGCGCAGCAACACGCTGGCCTCGTTGGCGGTCTCGCTGCTCGCCGGCGGTACCTCACTGGTCGTCCTCACCCCGCGCGAGTCCCCGCTGCGCGGACTCAGCCGGCACACCACGGTGCGCGTCATCACCGACACCGAACCGACCGAGGAGGCGGTGCGCTCCGCGCTCGCCGCGCTGCCCGGCCCGCGGGTGGTGATGGTCGACGACGCCGACCTGCTGGCGATGTCCGGCGCGGACAAGCTCCTCAAGGAGATCACGGTGTCCGGCCGCGACCAGGGCCTCGGCCTCGTCTACGCCGCGACCGCCGACGGTGTCCAGGGCGGCATGAGCGGCTGGATGTCCAGCGCCCGCAAGGCCCGCCGGGGTCTGCTGCTCGGACCGAAGAGCACCACCGAGGGGGACCTGATCGGCGTACGGCTGCCGCACGCCATCACCCGGGTGGCACCCCATGCGGGCCGCGGCTGGACCGCGGGACCGGGCAACGAGGTGATGGCGCTCCAGGTGCCGCTGACCTCGCTCCGCACGGAGTGACGCCCGAGCCGTGGCCCGCACCGGAGCGCGGGCCACGGCACGGGCCCCGGACACCGCGAAGGGCCGGACGGGAGACGACTCCCGCCCGGCCCTTCGCGCGCGTCCCCTACTTCTTGTTGAAGTTGTTCGCGACCTGGGTGTCGAAGTCCTCGGCGCCCTTGGCGATCGAGGTGAACGCCTCACCGAAGTTCTCCAGGCCGTGGATGGCCTGGGTGAGACTGCCGGTGAACTGCTCGTAGGCGTCACGGATGGCGGGGCTGGCCTGGGGCAGCACCAGCTCGTCGTTGAGCATGCTCTCGACCTGGCCCTTCAGGCTCCCGAGCCGGGTCATCCACTCCTGGCAGGTGGCCGCGTGAGTCGCCGCCCGCTGCCGGACGTCCTCGGGAACGATGTGAATCGCGGGCATTGCATCGCCTTTCTCTTCTGATGACTGGCCTGGGGGTGGTGTCCCCGATCAGGCGATCTTCGGGTTGGTGCCGCCGTGGGTACCCGGGTTCTGCGGATGAGTGTCCGGGTTGTTGGGGTTCTTCGGGTCGTGCGGGTCCTCGCCCGGCTTGTTGCCGCCGGACCACGTCCACTCCGGCGTCTTGCCGTCGGAGCCCTTCGGGCCGCGGGTGTACTCGGTGTGGCTGCCGTCGCTGCCGGTGACGGTCATGGAGCCGCTGCCGTCGCCGTTGATGTTGGCCACCGTGTGCGCGGTGCTGCCGTCGGGATAGGTGGTCTCCGTCGTGTAGCTCGGGCCGTTGTAGGTGGTGGTGGATTTGTACGTGTTGCCGTCGTACTTGACGGTGGTCACTTCCTTGGTGACGTTGCCGTCCTTGTCGACCTCCACGTGCGAGTCGATCGAACCACCGTTGGGTGTGTCGACGTGGAAGTCGGGGGGCGTGTCACCGGGGTTCGTGGCGGAGCAGAAGTCCGGCAGTTCGCCGGGCCCCTCGCACTCCTTGAGGTGGTTCTGCTTGTAGTCCCACAGGTCCTTCTTCTGCCGCCAGTTCTGAACGTGCAGATTGGCGCTCATCACACCGATCTCGGCGCCCAGCTCGGAGTCGAACTCGCGGAACGCCTCGCCCACGCCGCCGAACGCGGAGGCCAGCTCCTTCAGGCCCTTGTCCGCGCGTTTCATCGTGCTGCTGGCGTTGGTGTGGAAGAGCGACATCGCACTGGCGACGCCCTCGTGCCCGAGGATCGCCTCCGCCTCACCGCTGCCCGAGCCGAGGCGGCCGAAGACGCCCTTGTTGATGAGCGGGTCGATCTCGCCCGCCAGGGCTTCCAGGTCGCGCTTCGCCGCGTTGAGGACGTCGTAGTCGATTTTGATCTCGGGCACAGGGGACCTCCGGACGGTCCTTGGAGAATCCGGTCACCACGACCACGCACCACGCCCCCCGCCGGTTCACCGCCGCGCACGGGTTTGACCCACGTCACATGAACCACGCGCGTGCCCCGCGCGTGGTCCACGTGGAGAGCTCCGCCGTGCTCCTCTGCGCCGAACCGGGAGGAATCCCTGACATGCCTCGCCCGAGCGACTGGAACGTTCTCGGCCTCCACGGGGACCCGACCCCCGGAGACCCGGTCCAGATCCGTCTGCTGGTCGACGACCTGGTCAAGATCGGTACGCAGGCGAGGTCCATCGCGCAGGCCATCGACCAGGTGATGAACACGGCGGACAGCAGTGTCTTCGCAGGGAAGACCGCCGACGCGCTGCGGGGCAAGGTCGACGACAGGCTGCGCAACCACATCAACGACGTGGCCGACTCCTTCTGGGAGGTCTCCCAGAACCTCGGCGCCTGGGCGAACCACATCGAGGACGCCCAGCGGAGGGCGGACGGCGCCCTGTCGGCCGCACGCGGCCTGCCGGAGGACGACCCGCAACTGGAGGCCCTTCGGCAGACCGCCCAGAGCGCGGGCACGGAGCTCGACGAGGTGGGCAACACCATCGCGAACGCGGTCAACAACGCCTCCGACATCCGGCTGCCGATCTCGGACTGCCAGGTCTTCTGGGAGATGTTCCAGATCCTGGCGATCATCCTCATCGTCCCGGCGCTGATCTTCGGCGGGCCGGTCGCCCTGCTCGCGCTCGGCGTCAACATGACGTTGTTCGTGAAGGCGGCCATCGACTTCGCCCGCGGCGACATCGGTTTCCTCGACCTGTTCCTCGCCGGGCTCGGCATCATCGCCCCCACCACGAAGGCGCTGCCGATCTTCGCCATCGGCGGTCTCCTCAAGTCCGGCTTCAAGGCCGCCCTCCAGTGGGGACGCAACGGCTTCATGTCCATAAAGGACATGGTCAGCGGGTTCCGGTTCGCCACCGTCTTCACCGGTCTGAGGGACGTCGCGCGGATCAGCCTGACCTGGGTGCGCCAGGGCGGACTGTGGGTCATGCAGAACTTCCACAACGTGCCCGCGCTCGGCGGCTCGGTGTTCGTCAAGGGCGGACTCGTCGTCGTGCAGGGCGTCCGCTCCATCCCCGTGGTGGTGCGCGGCTGGGGGTCGGCCATACGGGCCGGCGCCCCCGGGGCGTGGCAGAACTTCCGGCTCTTCGCACAGGAGACCTGGAGCAGCCAGATGGCCGGCGGCAAGTGGACGCGCCTGATCCTCCCCGTGACGCACACCGACATCGCGGAGTACGGGCTGAAGGGCGCCCTGCGCATGGGCTTCTGGGACCGCGGCGTCATGGGCCGCGGCGTGTGGGACCTGCCAGTGGGCGGCACGGTCGCGCACACCGTGAGTGCCGTGCCGATGGGTCCGCACGGCGCGACCCCGCACCTGGACCTGGGGCACGCCAACATCAACATGGCCCGCATGGACCTGGCGGACGTGCGCTTCGGCAACTTCGGCGACACCCACACCTCCGTCCGCCCGTCCTCCTTCTCCGTGGCGCCCGTCAGCACCGTCGACCTGACGGGGCTGCGGGTCGGCACGGTCAACCCCGTCTCGGTGCACGGGGCGAACGCCGTGTTCGACAACTCGACCGCGGGATTCCGGGCAGTGCGGCACATGGACGACGTGGTCGACATCGCCGGTACGCAGATGAGCCGGATGAGGATCGATGCCCTCGACGGGGCGCCCGGCCAGATGAGCGGGGGACTCGGGGTGAGCTCGATGGCCCCGGGTGGCCATGTGACGCACTCCTCCGGTCTGTATGTGCCCGGCTCCGCCGGCGCCCCGGTCGTGCACGAAGGCGTGGACGTTGCCGCCCTCGTCGCCAAGGGCAACGGAGGGAACCTGCTCGCGCAGGGTCCGGCCGGCGTCCTGACGGCACCGCCCGGCGGGACCGGCGCGGTGCACACCGCTCTCACCGGTGCGCCCGCGCCCGCTCCGGGCGGCACGGCCCTGCACGACCTGCTCGCCGCCCCCGGCGCCCCGGGTGCGGGAACCGGTGCCGCGCACACCGCGCTGACCGGCGTCCAGGCGCCGCCGAGCGGTGCCGGGGTCCACGACCTCCTGGGGGCTCCGGGTGGAACGCCCGGGGCCCACGGCCCGCTCACCGGGGTCCCTGGGCACCAGAGCGGCACCGGTGCCGCCGGAGGCTCGGCGTTCGACCTGCTGTCGGGCGGCGCCAAGGGGACGCCGAACAACCCGGTGCCCACCCACATCGGGTCCGACCTCGGGGACAACGTCGCCGGTGCCGCCCGCGCCAACCAGGCCCATCTGAGCCTGGACGAGATCGTGCGGCCCGCCGGCAGCGGACGCCCCGGCTCCGTGGTCACCGACACCGTGCCCGGTCCCACCACCCCCGGCGTCCCCGCCTCCGGCGTGCCCAAGGGCGGCGTGCACGGCACACCGCCCAAGGACGCGGCCCGCTCCGCGCTCGACCTCCTCGACGACGGCCGGGGCGTCCGTTCCGTCGACGGCCCGGCCCTCGCCGGCGCACCCGGGACCGGGGCCGGGAAGACGGTGAACGTCGACGCGGGCCACGCGTTCGCCGGCGCACCCGCGCGGCACACCGACGACGTCGTCACCCCGGCCCCGCACGACAAGGTGGCCGTCACCGGCGACGGGCACGTGGCGGTGCCGCTGCGTCAGGACCCCGCCCCGGTACCGCCCGCGACGTCGGGCGGCGGGCGCGTGCACTCGCACCAGGCGGAACTGTTCCACGAGGTCAACCTGAAGCTGGGCAAGATGGGCGCGGACGCGGTGACGGTGGAGACCGTGACCGCCGCCCGCCAGGTGCTGGAGGACCTGCGCGGCGCCGCCTTCACCAAGGTCGACGTCCGGGCGCAGGCCGACCAGTTGGCCGTGCACCTCGCGGGCCCGGAACGCGGGAAGCTCCCCGGCGGCGTCAGGGACACGGACTTCGCCGACGACGCGCCCGTCACCCCGGGGCCGGGCGGGCACCACGCACCGCCTGTCCCGCCGAGGCCGGAGAGCGGCCTGCTCGACGGGCTCGACGACCTGGTCCTGGACGACACCGGCGCACCGATGCGCTCGCACTTCGACATGGACGACGACTCGCTGCCCGGTTCCCCGGTCGGCGAGCACGGCACCGAGGACCTGGACGGCTTCTCGGAGTTCGTGGACCTGATCCGCCCGCTGCGGCAGCACGTGGAACGGGCCTTCGACAACCCCGCCGCGGACATCGAGGTGGCCCTCGTGGCGAGCCCCGGAGGCCGGACCTGGCGCGAGTTCTCCGACGACGTGGGCCACGCCATGGTGTCCGTGATGCTGCCGGGCGAGCGCAAGCCGCTCACGATCGGCTTCTACCCCGAGGACGGAAACCTCTTCGGCAACCCGGGTGCCATCGTCAACGACGCCGAATACCTCCTCTCCGGGCACGTCCGCGTACTGGGCACCTACCGGATCACCGCGGCGCAGCTGTTCGACGGGTACCGGTACGCGATGGCCAACTCCGGTGCCGTGTACGACCTGTTCCGCTACAACTGCGTGAGGTTCGCTGAGGGCTTCGTCTCCGCGGCGCTCGGGAAGTCCGTGGCGGACCTGTGGGTGGCGGCCCCGTACCGGCTCGTGGACACGATGCTGCGCCGCGACGGCGCCTGGCACTGGGCGGACGGCACGTCGCCCGTGGCCAAGCTGACCGCCGACGACACGATCCGGTACCAGGACGCCTTCGGCGAGGTGGAGGACTGGCGGCTCCACGACCAGGGCCGGTTCCAGGCCGCCACCGACCAGGCCAAGACCTTCGTGCTCTTCGACCACCAGCGTCCCCTGATCGACGGCAATCTCGCGACGGCTCCGCAGAAGGAACGTCTGCTGATCCTCGACCAGTTCGAGAAGATGATCACCCACACCATCCTCACCTCGGGTGACGACGCCGGACGCCAGCTGTCGCGTCAGCTCGGCGAGACCTACGGCACGCTCCGTCCGGGGCTGTCCGATCTGCCGGGACCGTCGGTGACGGCGCCCGCCGCCGGCGACTCGCTCTCGGGGATCGGGAGGGGCTCCGTGGACAGCGTCCCGGAACCGGCCCCGAGTCCCGGCACGTCGGCCGCGGGGGACTCCACCGGGCACCTGCCGCCATCCTCCGTGCAGTACCCGTCCGACGTGCAGCACATGTTCGACGAGATCGACGACATGCTCGACGACATGGGCGTGTTCCGCCACTCGGTGGACGACCTGCCGGCCGGTTCGCCGCCGGTCGTCCACGGGGCCGGCGGGGACGACGTCGCACGGTTCATGGACGACACGCGGCCGGTGCGGCAGCACCTGGAGCACGCGATCGCCGACCCCGCTGCCGACATCCGGCTGGTCCTGGGGACCGACGGCTCGACGGGCGCCCGTTCGCTGACGGTCTGGCTGCCGGGCCGGGACGCGCCCGTGCCCCTGGGCCCGGGTGCGCCGGGCGAGTTCGGTGCCGTCCGCGGCACCGTCGACGGGGCCCCGGGGGGCGGGACGCACGTCCTGGAGGAACACCGCCTCACCGCGGCGCAGCTGGAGAACGCCTACCTGTACGCGGCGCGGAACCTGCCGCTGTGGCACACCGACGCGGGCCGGTTCACCGACGGTTTCATGGACGCCGTGCTCGACGCGCGGCCCGCGGCGCCCGAGGGTTCGGTGGGCGCGGCGGTCCACGACGTCCCGGACACGCCCCCCGCGGTGGGGGACAAGGGGAAGGGCAAGTCGCCCACCGGCACCGGCACCCTGGACACCACCGGCACCGGATCGCACCACGACGGTCTGCGCGCGGACCTCGGGGACGACCTGTCGGACATCGACGCGTCGGCGGCCATCACCGACGCCCGCCGCGAGCTGATCAACGCCCGGACCATCCGCGACGACCTGCAGACGCGCTACGTGGAAGGCTTCGGCACCTCGGCCGAGGCCGACGGCTTCCGGTACCTCGAGTCGTGGCAGCACGTCAGGCAGGCCGACGCCGCGCTGGCCCAGGCGGAGGCCCACTGGTCCGACGTGACGGGCGGCGCGCCGTTCCCCGAGGTGCAGGCGTACCGCGGGTACGGGCTCGGCGGCGCGGCTCCGCACCTGCCCGAGGGGCTGCGGTCGCTGTTCCGCGGCAGGGGCCGGGCCGATGTCGTTCCGCCCGCCCCCGAAGGTGTCGTGCAGTCCGTGGACCACGTCCCTTCCGCGACGCACGTCGTCACCCCGCTGGAAGGCGGGAAGACCAGCCACGCACTGGTGCCCAGCGGCCAGGACCTGACGGTGGCCCGCTGGATCAGCGAGCCGGAGTCCGCCAAGGGATGGCCTGGGGGCAACGGCAGGGAGGCGTACGAGGGAGACCTCACGGCGCACCAGGACATCCTGGCCAAGGGGCTGGCGGGCGCGGAGCACGACGACGCGTTGAAGTCGGTGCTGGTGCAGCAGCAGAAGTCGTTCGAGGAGAACGTGCAGCTGTTCCACGCCCTCGAAGGCCGCCCGGAGCTGGCGAACCTGCGGATGCCGCAGCTCTCCGCGATCGTCATGGCCGAGCGGCGGGCCCTGCGCACGCTGACGGCGGACACGGACCTGCTGACGCAGAAGTTGAACAGCGGCGACTGGAAGTGGGCGGAGGGCTACCCGCTCGACGGGGCGCAGGCCCACGAGCTCATCGCCAAGGTCCACCGGCACCTCCAGGAGGACCTCTCGCTCACGGTGAACCTCAAGCTCGGCGACATCACGCCGGCCGGAGGGACGCTCCTGGACGCACTGACCTCGGACACCCAGCTGCTCCGCAACGCGTGGGAGGCCAACAACGCCAACGCGGGGTACTACGTCACCCGCGGCAAGACGGAGGAGGCTCTCGGCCTGCCGGCGTCCGTGAAGCGGACGACCGAGGCGTCCGGGATCTACCCGGGCGCGCAAGGACGGCCGTTCGCCCCGACCGCCGACGACCTCGTGGACCTGCCCAACTACGCGGCCCTCACGTCCAAGTACCGGCCGAGCGGCGTGAAGATGTACGGGCGGGCGGTCTTCCACCTGAATCCCGACGTGATGCAGCGCGCCACGTTCACGCCGGCGGACAGCTTCATCGAGGGCCTCGAGGGCGCTCGGAGCGTCACCGGCCGCGGCAACATGCTGCCGCTGCTCAACCACGGCCCCGAACCCCTGGTCCGGCTGGCCTTCGCCGAGGCGACCGACTTCCGGTACGACGGCGCGTTCCGCGGATTCCGTGACGCCGGAACGCTGGAGCGCAACCTCGGCAGGTATTTCGAGGCGCAGATCCACGGCGGCGTGAAGTGGGACGACCTCAACCGCGTCGTACTCGTGGACGACGGGTTCGACCCGGCGCTGCAGGCACAGAAGCTGCAACTCGAGCAGTTCGCCCAGGCCAACGGGCACTCCTTCACCGTCGAGATCCACAACGCGCGACCGGGCGCGGGCCGCGCCCCTGGCGTGCACCCGGCGCCGCCCGGGACCGGCGGAGCCCACTCGGGTGGCCCCGGCCCGTCGTCCTCCGGTGCCGGCGGGGGTCACCTCCCGGGTCCGGGCCCGTCGCCGTCACACGTACCGGCACCGGCTTCCGCACCCGGCGAGGGCGCGGCCGGAGGGGCCGTCGACGGCGTGCACGCGAGCTACGACGACCTCGTCTTCACCGCCTCGCTCCTCGACCGCGACGGTGTGCCCCGGGACGGCCTGTTCACGGGTACGGCCGCGCGCGTCGAGGGCTCCGGCGACGCCTCGTTCGTCTCCCCGGCGGCACCGTCCGCCTCGGGGGGCATCACGAAGCTGACCGAGGACGGGATTCTGGACGTCGTCATCGGCACGGGTGGGCGCAACGGCGGCGAGGAACGCCGCACGCTCGGCGGTTTCGAGTTCGGCGCGGGCACCCGCAACAACAACGGCAAGAATCTCGTTTCACGGCCGATCGTGGTCACGGTCAAGGACGGAGAAACGGAAGCGCAGGTGGCCGTCCACCTGAACGTGATGCTCAGCTCGGGCAACGAGGCCGACGTGACGTTGGCGGGGAAGAAGGTCGCGAACACGACGGAAGTCACGATCACGGGGAGCAAGTTCCACCTCACCGCGCGGCCGCACACCGACCAGGGCGTGATCGACCTGCACGGAGCCTCCAGCGACACCGCGTCGAAGTCCATCCACGTGGGGCCGAGCAACGCCCTCTCGTCCGGCTGGAACAGCAGGCCGGGCAACACCAGGAACCTCGCGCAGGCTCTCGGCGTCTCGGAACAGAAGCTCATCGACGCACTCGACAACCGGTTCCCGCCGAGCGGACTCGTCGAGACGGTCCACCGGTTCCAGGACGACGTGGAGCGCGCCGTCGTCCACGGCTCCGGCGCGGAGGAGGTGCGGGTTCACTTCCAGGGCGACAAGTCGTTCCCCGTCCGGGGTGACTCCGGGGGTGTGTCGGCGCCTGCCGTTACCGGCCTGTCGGGCGGGGCGGGTGACGTCCTGCACGGTGCGGGTTCTGGCGCCGGCCGGGTGGATCTGACGTTGGACGCGGGATGGGATGCGGCGCGGGGTGCGGCGGCGCCGAACACGGTGAAGCACTCGTGGGTCGATCCGGTGTCGACGCCGCGGGGTGGTGGTGCGCATGCTCCTCGGTATGAGGTGCGTGCGGGTTATGACGTGCGCAGGTTCGAGCTCGGCGGGCGTCCGGTCACGGATCTGACGGTGAAGGTGCGTCTGGCCGGTGACGGGCTTTCACCGAACCAGGTGGACGCGCTGTGGGACCGTGCGGTGTCGGGTGTGGAGCGGGTGTTCAACCGTCCCGGTGAGGTGTTGCGCGACCGCAGTGTTCTGCACGTCACGTTGGAGCGCGTGACGGGCAACGCCTCTGACGCCCACCTGAACGTGAACGTGGGTGGCGCGCGGGGTGCGATGAACCAGCATCAGTGGCGGATCGACGCCACGGAGCAGGATCTCGCGCACGAGCTGGGCCACCAGTTGGGTCTGCGGGACGAGTACCGGGACACCACGGCCGGGCATCGCCCGGAGGTCGACGGCAGCCTCATGGGCAACTACCACAACGCCGCCCCGGAGGGTCTGTCCCAGGGCGGGCTGCGCCCCCGCTACCTCGACCTCATCCACGCCCAGGTCGCCGGCCACGACCACGTGCACGTGCCGCACGTGGCTGTCGACGCGGTCGGCGGGATCGCCCCCCACGCACCGAAGAAGGCCAAGCCGAATCCCTCGCAGCCGGCGGCCGTCCCGCCCACCTTCACGCGGCAGACGGACGCCACGCGATTCACCGAGGGCTACCAGAAGATCGCCGGTCACTACCAGCTGAAGCCCCTCGCCCAGTACGACGGCATGGCCAAGGGCTCGCTTCAGGCCGGTGACGGCACCCGCTTCGTCGCCACGGTCATCGCGACCCCGGACACCGATCTGCTGAAGTTGGCGCAGACGTACGGGACGGCGTTCGGCAAGGAGTCCCTCGGCGAGCGGCTGGGCCTGGTCATCGGTGTCAACGGCCGCGCCGGCACGGAAACCGCGATCGCCGACACGGTGCGCAAGTTCGCCCAGGCATGGGAGAAGGAGGGCGACTTCGCGGTTTCCGTCACCGGCTACACCTGGCACCAGCCCAATCCCAGGCTCGTGGACGCCGGTACGCAGAAGGAGATCCCCTACGGTGCGCTGCGTGAGGCGGTGATCCGGGACGACCTGACCCGCGGCATGCTCGACAAGGTCCGGCTCAACGCTGGGGGAGAGGTGTACCTGCACGTCGGTGACGCCGACGTGAAGAGCTTGGTCGTCGGCGGGAAGCCGCTCTTCGAGCGTGCCGCCGCGAAGATCGAATCGCTGAGTACCGAGAACGGGCTCGCTCCCGAGATGGTGAGCGGCGGTTACACCCTCCCCGAGGGCGTCGCGAAGAACGCCGCGGACCTCGATCTGGCCGTGCGCGACGCGATGGCGAAGACCGACGCGCGGACGATCTACTTCCCCGAGCCGAACACGTTCATCCGTGTCGACACGGCCAACTCCCTCGGCCTCGAGAAGGACATCAGGTTCGGCGAGATCTCCGGAGACACCATCAGTTACGAGGCCAGGGAGGGGGAACGTCTCCTCGACAGCCTGGTCAAGAACCGCCGCCACCTGTGGCAGGGGCGGGAGAACCAGGCCGTGGTGTTCGACTCGGGTCTCGCCCTCGTCACGGACGGGGACCGGATCGCCAAGGAAGTGGGGAACGACCCGCGGTCGATCCTCAACGGGCTGACCCAGAGCCACGCGAACGCCAAGACCTGGACCGAGCAGATCGAGCACTACCTCAAGCTGCACCACCCGGACGTGCTGGTGAAGGACGCGAACGCCGGGAAGAGCCTGGCGGCCATCGCCTTCCACAAGATCGAGGCGGACGGCGCCACCACCCTCACGAAGCTGGAGGTGAAGGACCTCGGCACCAACCGGAAGGCGGAATGGAAGGCGCTGATCAAGGCCACCGGGGACGACAAGGCTACGTTCAAGCAGCTGATCGACGTGGCCGTCGACACCCGTAACGCGCTGGTCGACGGCATCAACAAGCACCTGCCGCAGTCCGTCTCGGCGGCGGCGCCGGCTGCTTCTGGCTCCGCGCGGCTGACTGGGGACGGGGTCCTGGACGCCATCGTCGGCAGAGGCGGCGGGAGGCCGGGGGACGAGCGTCGAGTGCTCGGTGGTTTCGAGTTCGGTGTGAAGACCCGTAACAACGGGGGCAACAATCTCATCTCGCGGCCGATCGTCATCACGGTCACGGACGGTGGGACGGAGGCGGAGGTGGCGGTCCACCTCAACGTGGTCCTCACTTCGAGTCATGAGACGCGGGTGGCCGGCGGTTCGTCGGTCACGATCAGTGGGAGCGACTTCCATCTGACCGCGCGTTCGAAGGCTGCCCAGGATCTGATCGACGAGCACGGGCCGTCCATCCTGACGGCGGACAACTCCATTCATGTGGGCCCGAACAATGCCACGCGGGGCTGGAAGAACAATTCCGGTCACACGCAGAACCTGGCGGACGAGCTTGGCGTCTCGAAGGACAGCTTGCTCGATGCGCTCGACAGGCGTTTCCCGCCGGATGGTCTGCTGGACACGCTGGAGCGGCTCCAGCGGGACGTGCGGCACACCGTCGTCCACGGCTCGGCCACGGAGAACGTGACGGTGCGCTGGGAGAGCGGGGACAGGTCCTTCCCGGTGCTGGACGACCCCGCTGGGGTGTCGGCGCGGGCGGTGTCCGCGCCGGCGGGTGCGGTGGATGACTTCTTCCACGGTGCGGGTTCTGGTGCGCGGCGGGTGGATCTGACGCTGGACGCGGGTTGGGATGCGGCGCGTGGTGCGGCGGCGCCGAACACGGTGAAGCATTCGTGGGTGGACCCGGTGTCGACGCCGCGGGGTGGTGGTGCGCATGCGCCGCGGTACGAGGTGCGTGCGGGTTACGACGTGCGCAGGTTCGAGCTGGGAGATCGCTCGGTCACGGATCTGACGGTGAAGGTTCGTCTGGCCGACGAGGGCCTGTCGCCGACAGAGGTGGATGCGCTCTGGGACCGTGCGGTGTCGGGTGTGGAGCGGGTCTTCAACCGGCCTGGTGAGGTGCTGCGTGACGGCAGCGTCCTGCACGTGACGCTTGAGCGGGTCACGGGGAATGCCTCTGACGCCCACCTGAACGTGAACGTGGGGCGTGCGCAGAGTGCGATGAACCAGCACCAGTGGCGGATCGACGCCACCGAGCAGGACCTCGCGCACGAGCTGGGCCACCAGCTGGGTCTGCGGGACGAGTACCGGGACACCACCGCCGGGCACCGCCCCGAGGTCGACGGCAGCCTGATGGGCAACTACCACAACGCCGCACCCGAGGGCCTGTCCCAGGGCGGACTGCGCCCCCGCTACCTCGACTTCATCCACGCGCAGGTCGCGAGCCACGACCACGTCCATGTGCCGCACGTCGACGTCGACGCGGTGGACGGCGTCGCTCCCCACGCACCCAGCAAGGCCAAGGTCAAGGCGAACACATCGCAGGCGGCGGTCGACCCCGCCACATTCACGCGGCGGACGGACGCTGTGCGTTTCACCAAGGGCTTCAGCGACATCGTCGAGAATTACCGGTTGACGCCCGTGGCCCAGTACGACGGCACGGCCAAGGGCTCGCTCCGGGGCGGTGAGGGTACGCGTTTCGTCGCCACGGTGATCGCGACTCCGGACACGGATCTGCTGAAGTTGGCGCAGACGTACGGGACGGCGTTCGGCAAGGAGTCCCTCGGCGAGCGGCTGGGCCTCGTGATCGGTGTGAACGGACAGGTGGGCAAGGACGCCGACATCGTCGACACCGTGCGGAAGTTCGCTCAGCAGTGGGAGAAGGAGGGCGACTTCGCGGTTTCCGTCAGCGGTTTCACCTGGGAGCAGCGGAACCCCCAGCTGTTGAAGGACGGCGGCCAGAAGATGGTGCCGTTCGGCGCGCTCCGCGAGGCGGTCATCCGTGACGATCTCACCCGTGGCATGTTCGACAAGCTGGAGGTGAACGCCAAGGGAGGGGTGTATCTGCACGTCGGTGACGCCGACGTCAAGAGCATGGTCGTTGGCGGGAAGCCGCTCTTCGAGCGTGCCGCCGCGAAGATCGAATCGCTGAGTGCCGAGAACGGGCTCGCTCCCGAGATGGTGAGCGGTGGCTACACCCTCCCCGGGGGTGTCGCGAAGAACGCCGCAGATCTCGACATGGCCGTGCGCGACGCGATGGCGAGGACCGACACGCGGGCGGTCTACTTCCCCGAGCCCAACACGTTCGTCCGTGTCGACCCGGAACTCGGCCTGGAGAAGGACATCCGGTTCGGCGAGGTCTTCGGAAAGGCCGTCAGCTACGAGGCCAGAGAGGGCGAGCGGCTCCTCGACAGCTCCCTCAAGAACCGCGGTTACCTCTGGCAGGGGCGGGAGAACCAGGGCTTCGTCTTCGATTCGGATCTCGCTCTGGTCACGGACGGGGAGCGGATCGCCAAGGAGGTGGGGGACGACCCGCGGTCGATTCTCAGCGGGCTGACCCAGAGCCACGCGAACTCGAAGACCTGGACCGAGCAGATCGAGCGCTACATCAAGCTGCACCACCCGGACGTGCTCGTGAAGGACGCGAACGTCGGGAAGAGTCTGGCGGCCATCGCCTTCCACGACATCCGGGCGGATGGCATCACGGCCCTCAAGTCGATGTCGCGCAAGGAGCTTGGAAAGGCACTCCCGGCAGAGGCGAGCGCGATCATGAAGGTAGCCGATGATTTCCCGGCGCCCGTCAAAAAACTGCTCGACATGGCCGTCGACACCCGTAACGCACTGGTCGACGGCCTCAACAAGCAGCTGCCGCAGTCCGTCTCCCCGTCCGCACCGAGTGCGAGTACGTCCACGGCCGCTCACGCGGGTGCCGGTACGGGCGGGGGCCGGCTGACCCCGGACGCCGTCCGGATCCTGGACAGCATCACGGGATCGAGCACGGTCGACGGTTCCCGCCGTACGCTCGGCGGCTTCGAGTTCGGAAGGGTCCGGGACACGGGGAGCACGAACCTCATCTCGCGGCCCGTGCTGATGACGGTCACCGAGGGGGACAAGTCGGTCCAGGTGGCCGTCCACCTCAATGTGATGGTCACCCCGAGCGGGAGGCTCGACGGAACGACGGTCACGCTCAACACGACGGACTTCCATCTGACCGCGCGGTCGAAGGCCGCTCAGGTCCTCATCGACAAGTCGGGGCCGTCCGCTCTGACGGCGGACAACTCCATTCATGTGGGGCCGAGCAACGCCAAGACCGGCTGGGACAACAGGGGCGGTCAGCTCAAGAACCTGGCGGACGAACTCGGCATCACGAAGGACAGCCTGGTCAAGGCGCTCGACAGCCGTTTCCCGCCGGGCGAACTGCTCGACACCGTCGCCCTGTTCCAGCGGGACGTGGAGCGTGCCATCGTCCATGCCTCCGCCTCCGAGGTCATCACGGTGGAGTTCCGGGGTGACAAGTCGTTCCCCGTCCGGAGCGACTCCAACGGCGTGTCGCCCAGGAGCGTTTCCGTGCCTGCCGGCGTGGTGGACGATGTCTTCCACGGTGCGGTTCCGGGTGCGGGGCGGGTGGATCTGACGCTGGATCCCGGTTGGGATGCGGCCCGTGGTGCTTCGGTGCCGAACACGGTGAAGCATTCGTGGGTGGATCCGGTGTCGACGCCGCGGGGTGGTGGTGCGCATGCGCCGCGGTACGAGGTGCGTGCTGGTTATGACGTGCGCAGGTTCGAGTTGGGGGACCGCTCGGTCACGGATCTGACGGTGAAGGTGCGTCTGGCCGATGACGGGCTTTCAGCGACTCAGGTCGACGCGTTGTGGGACCGTGCCCTGGTCGGTGTGGAGCGGGTCTTCAACCGCCCGGGTGAGACGCTGCGCGACGGCAGCGTCCTGCACGTCACGCTGGAGCGCGTCACGGGCAATGCGTCGGACGCTCACCTGAATGTGAGGGTGGGTGGTCCGGATGGAGCGATGAACCAGCATCAGTGGCGGATCGACGCCACCGAACAGGATCTCGCCCACGAGCTGGGGCATCAGCTGGGTCTGCGGGACGAGTACCGGGACACCACCGCCGGGCACCGCCCCGAGGTCGACGGCAGCCTGATGGGCAACTACCACAATGCCGCGCCCGAGGGCCTGTCCCAGGGCGGACTGCGGCCCCGCTACCTGGACCTCATCCACGCCCAGGTCGTCAGTCACGACCACGTCCATGTGCCGCACGTCGACGTCGACGCGGTCGACGGGATCGCCCCCCACGCACCGGACGGCAAGGCCAAGGGCAAGGCCAAGGCGAGCACCTCGGCGAGTACCTCGCAGTTGGGGCCTGTGCCGCCCACGTTCACGGAGCGGGCGGACGTCCTACGCTTCAGCGAGGGCTACGGCGACATCGCAAGCCACTACCGGTTGACACCAGTGGCACAGTTCGACGGTGCGGCCAAGGGCGCGCTCCAGGGCGGTGAAGGTACCCGTTTCGTCGCCACGGTCATCGCGACCCCGGACACCGATCTGCTGAAGCTGGCGAAGATGTACGGGACGGCGTTCGGCGACAAGTCGGTGCTGGGCGAGCGGCTCGGCCTGGTCATCGGTGTGAACGGGCGCGCCGGCAGTGAAACCGCGATCGCCGACGCGGTGCGGAAGTTCGCCCGGCAGTGGGCGCAGGAGGGCGACTTCGAGGTCTCCGTCACCGGCTTCACCTGGCGCCAGCCCAATCCCAGGCTCGTGGACGCCGGTACGCAGAAGGAGATCCCCTACGGTGCGCTGCGTGAGGCGGTGGTCCGTGACGATCTCACCCGTGGCATGCTCGACAAGGTCAAGCTGAACGCCAGGGGAGAGGTGTACCTGCACGTCGGTGACGCCGACGTCAAGAGCATGGTCGTCGGCGGCAAGCCGCTCTTCGACCGCGCAGCCGTGAGGATCGAGACGCTGACGGCTCGGAACGGTAACGCTCCCGAGATGGTCAGTGGCGGCTACACGCTCCCCGAGGGGGCCACGCCCAAGGCGAAGGCCGACAGAGCGGCCGCGGAAATCGATCTGGCCGTCCGCGACGTCATGGCGAAGTTCGATTCCCGTACGGTCTACTTCCCGGAGCCCAACAGCTTCGTCCGGGTGAATCCGGACGCTCCGCTCGGCCTCGAGGGCAATATCCGTTTCGGAAAGGCCGGAGACATCGTCTATGAGGCGGAGGAAGGAAGGCACCTCCTCGACAGTGTCTTCAAGAACCGTCAGTTCCTGGGTTGGCAGGGCCGAGAGGACAAGCTCGTCTCGTTCGACTCGAGTCTCGCCCTGGTCACTGATGGGGGGCGTATCGCCGACAAGGTCCGGCCTGACGTACCGAGCACGGTCCTCGACGGTCTGACGCAGAGCCATGCGGACCGGGGCACGTGGACCAAGCAGGTCGAGAGGTACTTGGCGCAGTACCACGGGGGTGTCCTGACGAAGGACCCCAATGTGGGGCGGGACCTCGCTGCTTTCGCCTTCCACGGAATTCAGACGGACGACACCACCCTCCTCAAGGCGATGACCCGGCAGGAACTGGGCAAGGCACTGCCTGCTGAGGCCGATGCGCTCATGGAGGTGGCCAAGGATTTCCCGAAGACCCTCAAGCGACTGCTCGACATGGCCGTCGACACCCGTAACGCTCTGATCGGCGGCATCAAAACGCACGTACCGCAGTCCGTCTCGGCGGCGGCGCCGGCTGCTTCTGGCTCCGCGCGGCTGACCGGGGACGGGGTCCTGGACGCCATCGTCGGCAGGGGCGGCGGGAGGCCCGAGGACGCGCGCCGTACGCTCGGTGGTTTCGAGTTCGGTGTGAAGACCCGTAACAACGGGGGCAACAACCTCATCTCGCGGCCGATCGTCATCACGGTCACGGACGGCGGGACGCAGGCGGAGGTGGCGGTCCACCTCAACGTGGTCCTCACTTCGAGTCATGAGACGCGGGTGGCCGGCGGTTCGTCGGTCACGATCAGTGGGAGCGACTTCCATCTGACCGCGCGTTCGAAGGCTGCCCAGGATCTGATCGACGAGCACGGGCCGTCCATCCTGACGGCGGACAACTCCATTCATGTGGGCCCGAACAATGCCACGCGGGGCTGGAAGAACAATTCCGGTCACACGCAGAACCTGGCGGACGAGCTTGGCGTCTCGAAGGACAGCTTGCTCGATGCGCTCGACAGGCGTTTCCCGCCGGATGGTCTGCTGGACACGCTGGAGCGGCTCCAGCGGGACGTGCGGCACACCGTCGTCCACGGCTCGGCCACGGAGAACGTGACGGTGCGCTGGGAGAGCGGGGACAGGTCCTTCCCGGTGCTGGACGACCCCGCTGGGGTGTCCGCGCGGGCGGTGTCCGCGCCGGCGGGTGCGGCGGACGACTTCCTCCACGGTGCTGGTGACGGCCATGTTGACCTGACGCTGGACCCGGGCTGGGGCGCGGCGCGTGGTGCGGCGGCGCCGAACACGGTGAAGCATTCGTGGGTGGACCCGGTGTCGACGCCGCGGGGTGGTGGCGCCCACGCGCCGCGGTACGAGGTGCGTGCCGGCTTCGACGTGCGTACGTTCCCGTTGGGCGAGCGTTCCGTCACGGATCTGACCGTGCGGGTCCAGCTGGCCGCCGACGGTCTGTCGCCGGCTCAGGTGAACGCACTGTGGGAGCGAGCGCTGGGCGGTGTGGAGAGGGTCTTCAACCGTCCCGGTGAGGTGCTCGGCGACGGCAGTGTCCTGCACGTCACGCTGGAGCGCGTCACGGGCAACGCCGCCGACGCCCACCTGAACGTGAGGGTGGGCGGCCCGGACGGTGCGATGAACCAGCACCAGTGGCGCATCGACGCCACCGAGCAGGACCTCGCGCACGAACTCGGTCACCAGCTGGGTCTGCGGGACGAGTACCGGGACTTGACGGCGGGCCACCGGCCCGAGGTCGACGGCAGCCTCATGGGCAACTACCACAACGCCGCCCCGGAGGGCCTGACCCAGGGCGGACTGCGTTCCCGCTACCTCGAACTCATCCACGCCCAGGTCCGCAACCACGGCCACGACCACGTTCACGTGCCGCACACCCGTGCCGTCACGGACGACGCGGTCGCACCCCCCGCGCCCGGCAAGGGCAAGGGGCGTGCCGACGAGGACGCCGGGTCACTGGACGAGGGGCCGGACCTGACCCCGCGCGCCGACGACCCGCTGACGACGGCGGACGCGGAGGCGGCCGTGCAGGACGCCCGTCGCGATCTCAACCGGGCGCACGCGGAGTTCCGGCGGCTCGAGGCGCTCGACCTGGTCGGGAGGGGGTCCTCGAACAGGACCGGGCTGGACGTGGCGCGCGAGCAGGTCGTGACCGCGGAGGTCCGGCTCGCCGAGGCGGAGGCCGCCGAGCTGAGGGTGGCGGCGGCCGAACACGCGTCGCCCGCGCCCGTGCCGTCCGTCCCGCCGGTGCCACCCGTGCCGCCCGTACCGCACGCGCATGACGGGACCCCCGGTTCGGGCCCGGCCTCGTCGCTGCGGGACACAGACTCGCTGTCCGGCACGGAGACGTTCCCCACCGCACACGGATACTTCTCGGAGCTCACCGAGCCCCATCCGCGCCAGATCGACGAGGTCGACGGGACCTTCACCCGGTACGACGAGCACGGCGCTCCCGTCGCCACCGGCCGGCCGCTCCCGGCGCTGCCGGGCGTGCCGGACGGCCTGAACCTGGTCACCCCGGCGCAGGGTGCCGCCTGGCTGGAGGACGCGACCGGCACGCGCATCGCCCACTTCCGCGGGCAGGAGGTCACCGCCACGGCCGACGGCCTGCGGGTGACCCACGTGCACACCGGCGGGCCGCGGGACGGGGAGTTCATCCAGATAGGCACCGACGGCACCCTGGTCAAGCAGGGCTTCAACGTCCTCGACAAGGGCAGGCCCACCGCCTACCAGTACGTCCTCGACCACCCGAACGGCGTGTGGGAGCGGACCGGGCCCGACGGCGCCGGCGCGGGGGTGTTCCACCACGGCAAGGCGGACCTGACGGGCGCCGCGAACGGCCGCGTGGTGCTGCTCAGCGACACCGGCGCACCGGTACCGGTCTTCGAGCGCCGGCCGCTGCCCGGCGGCGGCCTCCTCGACTCGTTCCGCCGCACCGACACCATCGACTTCGGCCGTATGAACCCCCGTACGAGCTGGGCACGCTGGGGCGACGATGCCACCCTGTCCGGCGCGGGCATCCGCGAGTACGACACCGCGGGCACCGGCTGGCGCGACCTCGACGCGCGCGGCAACGTCGTCCACGAGTACCAGGCCGGTCTGCAGAAGCACGGCAACGGCACCGGCCACACGCTGGCACTCGGGAACGAGGACGGCCGGCTGCGCTGGCACCGCTACGACGGGGCATCGAGGGAGCTGGCCGCGGGCCCGCGGACCCCGGACCGGTACGACTCCGGCTGGACCGACCTCGCCGACGACGGGCGGACCCTCGTCCAGCGCAAGTGGGGCATGGGCCACCTGCCCGAACACGCCGGGCAGTACGAGGAGCACACGCTCGTGCAGGACGCCGCCGCACCCGGCGGGTGGAAGACCGACGGGACCTGGCAGCGCCAGTCGCCGCACGGCAAGGCGGTCGGCAAGGCCGAGGTCGTCGACGGCCACCTGCTGGTCACCGAGCGGTGGCGTGAACAGCGCCCGCCCGTCTGGGTCCGCAAGGGCTTGCTGCCGGGTGCAGGGCACGCGGAGGGCGCCTACGCCCATGTGCTCGGCGACAACGCGTACCAGCTGTTCACCTGGGAGAAGCGGCGCGTCGGGGACGGCGCCGGTTCCGGAACCTCGGGCGTGCGGTACGTCGGTCTCGACGGCGGCACCCTGGATCTGGCGGCGAACGGCGACTTCGCGCGCCTGACGACCAAGCTGCACGACGGCACGACGCTGAAGGTCGGCGACCACGCCGGCGGCCCCGGCTACCCCCCGGCCGACGCCTCGTACGTGCCCTGGGAGGACTCCGGCGGCAGGCACGGCTACCGCGTCCCGCAACAAGGCGCTCCCGACGGCCCGCTGTGGCAGGACCGCTTCCAGGGGCCGGACGGGCGCCTGAGGGTCGCGCGCGAGGGCCTGCCGGACGGAGTCGTGCGCGAGTACGTCGATGCGCCGGTCGTCGGGCATCCCTCCGGCCGCGGCAGCTGGGTCACCCGTGACGCCCACGGCAACCTGACCGGGATGCGGCACCCGAACCCCAACGGCGCCGCGAACAGCTTCATCGAGGGCACGGGGCGGGCGGACTCCGCGAAGTGGACGTGGCGGGAGACGGACGCCCAGGGCAACCACCTCGGCCGCTCCGGCTCCAGGGAGTTCTTCCGCGGCTCCAACGACCCGAGGCGGTCCTGGGACGACTCCTTCCGCGACCTCGACGCGAACCGCAACCTGGTCCGCGAGCGCCGCATGCTCGACAAGGGCCGCTTCGTGGACGCCTGGCGCGACCCCGCCCGCAACGAGCGCTGGCTGACCGCCGAGTTCCAGCGCGACGGCTCACCGGCGACCGCACCCGGCCAGGGCGGCCAGGTCCGCACCTGGTGGAACCGGGCCACGGGCACCTGGGACGACCAGTGGAGGCCCGGCGCCCGCCACTTCCGCGACGAACTGCGGTCCGCCGACGGCACCAGGGTCGTCCTGCGCGACACGCCGCTGCATCTGGACGGCCCGGCACGCGTCCGCGAGTACGGCCGCACGGCCGGCGAGCCCGGCGCGGTCTGGAAGGAGTTCGACCACGGCTCCGTCGTCCGCGAGCGCACGGCCGAGACGGGCCCCGGCGGCACCGTCACCGGATACCTGGAGACCGACGCCTGGCGCGGCCAGTGGAACCGTTACGACGCGCGGGGCGAGCTCGTCGCCCAGCGCACGGACAGCGGCCTGGTCTGGGAGCGCCGCGGTCCGCTCGGCCAGATGAAGCTGGTCGGCAACGAGTACGACTACCGCGGGCCGCTGACCGAGATCCGCGGCTGGGGGCGCCGGATCCGCGAGTCCCAGCGCATGCCCTGGTCCGGGACGATGCTCCCCGACGGTGCGGGTACGGCGCTGCGCGAGGCGCGGTACGAACCGTACTGGCGGACGGTGGCGTACAAGGCCGCCGTGGAGTTCGGCCAGGAGTTCGTCCTGGAGTTCGGTGCCAACCTGGCCGTGAACGGCATTGTGGCCGCGGCCCAGGACAAGCCGTTCACCGGCAAGGACGTGCTGAAGGCGTTCGCCAACGCCGCCGTGTCCTCGGGCGTCAAGACCGGGTTCGGCATCGCCGTGCACGAGAACCGGGCCGCCGGGTTCCGCGAGCTCGGCAACCTCAAGGCGACCCTGGCCAACATCGACGGCGGCAAGCACCCGCAGCGCAGGCCGTTCAACCACGACAAGACCTGGTCCAACGAGTGGGCCGGGAACGAGACCCCCACCCGCTGGCGCGGAGGCATCTACGACTTCACCTTCAGCGCGGGCACCAGCGTGATCTCGGGATGGGTCAACGGCGCCATGAACGCCGCGGTGTGGGGCGTCAGCGACGCCAACGGGAACACGGTCAAGCTCAGCGGCGCGGACGCCTTCCTGGACGGCGGCATCAACGCCGCGGCGGCCCTCACCACGTCGGCCTCCACCGCCCTGGTCAAGAACGTGCTCGTGCTGGGCGGCGGCAGCCGGCTCTTCCACCGGCAGGGCTTCGCGGACTTCTGGATCCAGCTACCCTTCAAGATCTTCGAGAAGTCGATCCAGTCGGTTTACCTGACCGGTGCGTACCGTGCGAGCATCAACCCGTCCTGGTACCAGGTACCGCCGCCCGGCACGCAGCAGCAGTAGAGGATCCGGAACATGACCCGTCACACCGTGGCCCCCAAAGGACAAGGCGGCCGCGGCGCCTTCCACCGGATCGCCGACGCGGTGCGCGCCGCCGCCCCCGGCGACGTGGTGGTGATCGCCCCGGGCACCTGGACCGAGGCCGTGGTGCTGGACCGCGCCGTCGTGCTCACGGCCGAGCACGGCCGCGGCAGCGTCGTGCTGGCCGCGCCTCCCGGGGACCGGCCCGCGCTGACCGTCGACGGCCCGGACTGCGCCGTGCACGGCGTCACCGTGTGGGGCGCCGACGACGGCGCCCCCGCGATCGCCGTCTCGCCGGGCGCCGGGCTGGTCCTGGAGGACTGCGCCGTCGAGGGCGGCCGTATCCAGGCCCGCGGCCCGGAGGACGAGGAGAGCGGGACGACCGCCCTGATCCTGCGGCGCTGCCGCCTCGAACGCGCCCGGCTGGCCGGCCTGCACCTGGCCGGGGCGGTCCGCGCCCGGGTGGAGGACACCAGCGTCACGGGCGTGGACGGCACGGGCGTCGTGCTGTCGGGCACGGCCCGGCTGGACGCGGCCCGGCTGCGCCTGGACCGTACGACGGGATCGGGCGTCCGGCTGCGCGGCAGCGCACGCCTGCGGCTCGCCGACTCCACGCTGACCGGCACCGGCCGGGCCGGGCTGCTGCTGGAGGAGGCCGCCGAGGCCACGGCCGGCGAACTGCGGATCGAGTCGCCCGGCGCGGCCGGTGTGCACGTGACCGGAACGGCGCGCGCCGAGCTCACCGACTGCCGGATCCGCGGCGCCTCCGCCAGCGGGGTGGTCGTCCAGGACAACGGCGTGTTCAACGCGCAGGGCTGCGCCGTCGCCGACGCCGGCGCCAACGGGCTGCTGGTCACGGGCGCCGCGCAGGCCCGCCTCGCGGACTGCCGGATCGACCGCAGCGCCTTCAGCGCCGTCCACCTGTCCGGCACGGCCACCGGGCAGCTGACCGACTGCCTCGTCCGCGACTGCGCCGAGCACGGCGTCCACGCGGCGGGCGAGGCCCGCCTCGACCTCGCGGACTGCGGGATCAGGAACGTGGGCATGACCGGCGTCGCCGTGGACGAGCAGGCCGTGGCGACGGTCACCGGCTGCCGCATCGACGACGTCGCGACGGGCATCGGCGTCGGCTCGGCCTCCGAGAGCAGGGTCGAGCACACCACGGTCACCGGCACCAAGGACATCGGGGTGCGGGTCGCGACCGGTGGTACCGCGGTCCTCACCGGCATACGGGTCACCGGGGCGGGCGCGGCGGGCGTCGTCGTCGACAAGGGAGCCGAAGCCACCGTCAACGGCGGCTCGGTGGAGGACTGCGCGGGCTCCGGCGTCGTCGTGTGGACCGGGGCACGGCCCACGGTCGCGGACCTGCGCATCGACCGGCCCGCCAAGAACGGCGTCTTCCTCGCCGAGGGTGCGGGCGGCACCTTCACCTCCCTCGACGTGTCCGGCTCCGGGTTCCCGGCGCTCCACGTGGGCGCGGGGGCGGACCCCGTACTCCGGCACTGCCGGATCCGCGACTGCGCGGACGCGCTCGGCACGGACGAGGGCGCGGCCCCGCAGCTCGACGACTGCACCGCGGACGGCGTCCCGCTGACGTTCGGGGAACCCGCGGCCGCCCCGGCGGTGCGCGCCGCCCCGGGCGTACCCGGCGCCCCGCCGGCAGGGACGCGCCCGCTGGCCACCGCCGACGAGGAGGAAGCGCCCGAGGAGACCCTGGAGGACCTGCTGGGCGAGCTGAACGCCCTCGTCGGCCTCGACCGCGTCAAGCGCGACGTCGGCTCGCTGGTGAAGCTGATGCAGACGGTCCGGCGCCGTGAGGAGGCCGGGCTGCCCGCCCCGCCGCTCAGCCGGCACCTGATCTTCGCGGGCAACCCCGGCACCGGCAAGACCACCGTGGCGCGCCTGTACGGCCGGCTCCTGAAGGCGCTCGGACTGCTGCGCGAGGGCCACCTCGTGGAGGTCGACCGTACGGCCCTGGTCGGCGAGTACGTCGGCCACACCGGCCCCAAGACCACTGCCGCCTTCAACCGCGCGCTGGGCGGCGTGCTCTTCATCGACGAGGCCTACACCCTCGCCCCGGTCGGGGCCGGGAACGACTTCGGCACGGAGGCCGTCGGCACCCTGGTCAAGCTCATGGAGGACCACCGCGACGACGTCGTCGTCATCGCGGCCGGCTACCCCGGCGACATGGACCGCTTCATCAGCTCCAACCCGGGCCTGTCCTCCCGGTTCGGCCGCACGCTCCTCTTCGAGGACTACGCCGCGGACGAACTGGTCTCGATCGTCGAGTACCAGGCCGCGGAGCACCAGTACGAACTCACCCCCGCCGCCCGCGAGGAGCTCACCCGCCTCTTCGAGCTCCTCCCGCGCGGCGAGGGCTTCGGCAACGGCCGTTCCGCGCGCCAGATGTTCCAGGAGATGACCGAACGGCAGGCGCAGCGCGTCGCCGAGCTTGACGACCCGACCCCGGACCAGCTCATGGCCCTGCAGGACCAGGACCTCCCCCAGCCCGCGAACCGCGGCTGACCGCCCGGGGCCGCGTGGCGGTCCGGCGCGCGTGTCCGGGCCGCGGGCCGCTCGTGGTCCTGGCGGCCCAACGACCTCGCGCGGCCCGTGGCGGCGTCAGTCGCCGGGGGCGGGCGCGGCGGGGGCCAGGCGCGTCTCCATCCGGGCCACCACCTGCTCCTGGGCGCGGCGGCGCGCGGCGGAGAGCCTGCGGTCGAGGACGAAGACCGGCAGGAGCCACGCCCAGCCCCACACGACCAGCCCGTGGGCGAGGTCGACAGAGCGCAGCAGCGCGTTCGTGCCGTAGGCGAGGACGGCGGCGGCCGCCCAGGCAGGTGCCCGGTGCCGGGCGAGCAGTCGCAGGGGCGCCTTCGCCGGGCCGGACAGTTCGGCGAGCGTGGCCGCCAGCACGGCGGCCCGGTGGTCCTCCGGCCGGCCCCGCGACCATGCCTCGGCGCGGTGCCGGGCCTCCTCCGCCGTGCTGTCGCGCAGGGCGTGCGCGAGGTCGTCGCTCTGCGCCTGGGCGCTGCCCTGCTCCAGCCGGGCGGCCGCCGCCTGCATGCGGACGTCCTCCCACCACGAGCGCTGCGACCACCGCAGAGCCGCCTGGGCGCGCTCGGTCTCCGGGGCGTCGGGTGCGAGGCGCTCGAGCCGTTCCAGCAGGGTCCGCGCGCGGGCGGCCCGCCCGGGGTGCTCGAACGCGTCGGCGGCGAGGCAGAACCCGGCGTACCCGGCGAGCAGTCCGAGGTGGTCCGGGGCGAGTTCCAGTCCCGCCCGGAAGGCCTTCTCCGCCTCGTCGTCGTGGTCGTCCTCGTCCTCGCCGACGTGCCCGAGGGCCAGCCAGCAGTGGAGGTCGGCGGACGTGGGGTCCTGCCGCAGCCCTTCCCGGGCGGTCCTGCGCACCGCCGCGTGGCCGCCCGCGGCGTGGAGGTCGGCGCAAAGGCCCAGGTACTCGTCCGTCGTCGTCATGTGTCCCGCCCCTGAATTCGTGCGCCCCGTTCGGGGCCGCACCACTGTGTGGCATGCGAACGCGCACGTCAACGCGGATTCGGGGCTTCGGGGCGGGGCGTCCTACAGGTCGAGCACCACGTCCGTGCGCGGCTGCGAGCAGCAGATGAGGGCGTTGCCCTCGGCGGGTTCGTCGACGGGCTCCGGCGCGTATGCGACACCGCCCGTCAGGACCTGGGTCTCGCAGGTGTGGCAGACCCCGGTGCGGCACGACCAGCGGGTCGGCACGTCGCACGCCTCCGCGAGTTCGAGGAGCGTGCCGTACGCCGGGTGCCACGGCACGCTCAGGCCGCTGCGGGCGAAGGACACCGATGGACCCGTCGGCTCGCCGGGAGGGGCAGCGGGCGGGTGCGGGGTGCGGGCCGTCGCGTCGACCACGCCGGGGTTGATCGAGGACAGCGCGCCGAAGGTCTCCCGGTGGATGCGGTCCGCGGCCAGTCCCCCCGCTGCCAGCGCCTCCGCCATGTCGTCCATGAAGCCCTGCGGTCCGCAGATGTAGGCGTCCGCGTCCGGCGGCAGGTCCAGCGCGGCGATCCGCGCCGTGTCGAGCCGGCCCGCCCCGGTGTAGTCGGCGCCCGCACGGTCGCTCTCGCGCGGCCTGCTGTAGGCGATGTAGGCGTGCGCGCCCGCCATCTTTCCCACCAGGGCCCGGGACTCCGCGGCGAACGGATGGCTCTCGCCGTCGCGTGCCACGTGCAGCCACCACACCTCGCGCCGGCCGCACGCGTCGGCCAGCGCGTACAGCATCGCCATCACCGGTGTGGCGCCCACCCCCGCGGACAGCAGCACCACCGGCGTGTCGCCCTCCCCGAGGACGAATGTGCCGCGCGGCGCGGCGACGTCCAGCAGGTCGCCCTCCCGCACGTGCCGCCGCAGGAAGCCGCTGCCCGCGCCGTGCGGCTCCTGCTTGACGCTGATCCGGTACTCCGCCGCGCCGGGCCGCCCCGACAGGGAGTACGTGCGGATCAGCGGCGGCCCGTCGGGGTCCGGCCGCATACGGACGGTGAGGAACTGGCCCGGCATTCCGGCCGGCAGCGGACTGCCGTCCTGAGCGGCCAGCGTCAGCGAGAAGATGCTGCTGCTCTCGTCCCGGACCCGGGCCACCCGTAGCGGGCGGAAGCCCGGCCACGCCGGGGGAGGGGCCGCCGTGCCGGTCAGCCCGGGGTTGCCCGCCGCGCCGCCACCGTCCCCCGCCGGGGCGTCGAGCAGCGCCCGCATCGAGGCCTGCCACCCCGGGCTCAGCGCCGGGATGCGCAGGGCGCGCTCGACCTGGTCCCGGGGATGCCCGGGCAGGTACAGCAGCGCGTCGATGTCGGCAACGGTCATCGCCTCCGGCCCGGTCCCGAGCTTGACGATGTCGTCGCCCGCGGCGACCTCGCCCTCCTCCAGCACCCGCAAGTAGAAGCCCGGGCGCCGGTGGGCCACCAGCAGCGCGGCCATCCTGGGCTCCGCCATGCGCATCCCGACCCGGTAGCAGGTCACGCGCGGCTGCGTGACCTCGAAGACCGCGCCGCCGATGCGGTACCGGTCCCCGATGCACACCTCGTCGTCGGGCAGCCCGTCCACGGTGAAGTTCTCGCCGAAGTTGCCGAAGGTGAGGTCGTCCCGCCCGAGCTCCTTCTGCCAGTGGCGGTACGAGTCCAGCTGGTACACCAGCACCGCCCGCTGCTCGCCGCCGTGCCCGCCGAGGTCGCCCTGCCCGTCGCCGTCGATGTTGAGCCGCCGGACCATGCGCGGCCCGGAGACCGGCTCCTTCCAGACGCCCGTGTACGTCGTCCGGCCCTGCCACGGCACGTTCTTGGGCATACCGACGCTCACGGCGACCAGTGTGGCCATGCGCCATCTCCCTCGTAGCGCGAGCCCCCGCCTCCCGGCCACCGTATTACGCCCGTCGTGCCGCGCAACCCGGCCGAGGGGACGGTCCCCGGCGCCCCGGGGCGGGCGGTGCCCCGCGATCACCACCGCCTAGGGTGGGGATCCCGGCCCCGGCCGGGATTGCGGGCGGGCACGACGGTGTTCACCCACCCGACAGCCGCCGGCCCCTCGATGGACGGAGACCAGCACCACCCATGTCCACCACCGTTGATCACGCCCACCCCGCGGAGTCCGACGGCGAGCCCGCCCGGGCCGACGCGGCACCCGCCCTGGACAACCCGGTGTGGGCCGCCCTCACCGGGCCGCACGCCGGTTTCGCCGAGGTCCGCGGCCGAGCCGCCCGCTACCGGTCCGACGTGTCCGTCTTCGCGGGCCTCGCCGACCCGGCCGACCCCGCCGCCTGGGACGACCTGGCCCAGCTGCTCGGCCCAGGCGGTACCGCCCTGGTGACCGGCTCACCGGTGATCCCCGAGGGCTGGGAGGTCGTGGAGGGCGGCGAGGGCATGCAGATGGTCGACACCGCGCTCCACGCCGAGCACGCCCCGGAGGCCGTACGCCTCGGCCCCGCCGACGTCGACGACGTCATGGACCTGATCGCCCGCACGCGGCCCGGCCCCTTCCTGCCGAAGACCCTCGAACTCGGCACGTACCTCGGCATCCGGGAGGACGGCCGGCTGATCGCCATGGCCGGGGAGCGCATCCAGCCGCCCGGCTGGACGGAGATCAGCGCCGTCTGCACCCACCCGGACCACCGCGGCCGCGGCCTGGCGACCCGGCTGATGAGCGCCGTCGCGGCGGGCATCAAGGAGCGCGGGGACACCCCGCTGCTGCACGCCGCTGCGAGCAACACCAACGCGGTACGGCTCTACGAGTCGATCGGCTTCAGCCACCGCCGCCGCACCCTGTTCCTGCTGGTCCGCGCACCGGGAGCCCGGGCCTAACCCCGGTCGGTCCGCTTCTGGTGCTCGCCCGCCCGGGCGGGGGCCTCGGGGCGGACGGTCGCGTCGGCGGTGCCGGCGGCCAGTGAGCCGAGCAGGGCCAGCGAGCGTGCCGCCTCCGATCCGGGCTCGGCGTGGTAGATCACCAGGACCTGGCCCTCGGCGCCGTTGACGCTCAGCTTCTCCCGGTACAGGTCCATGTCGCCGACCTGCGGGTGCCGCATCCGGGCGATCGCGCCCTCGCGCCGGTGCACGTCGTGGCGCGCCCACAGCATCCGGAAACGGTCGCTCTTCAGCGAGAGCTCGCCCACGAGCGCGGCCAGCCGGGGGTCGTCGGGGTCGGGCCCGGCCACCGCGCGCAGACTCGCCACCGCGTTCACCGTCGCGGTCTGCCAGTCCCGGTGCAGCTCCCGCTCCTCCGGGTCCAGGAACGCCGCGCGGAGCCGGTTCACCCCCGGCACGTTGTTCGGCGACAGTGCCCGCGCCAGGGCGTTCGCGGCCAGGACGTCGAGGTACTTCCCCTGTACGAGCGCCGGCATCGGCAACTGCCCGAGCAACTGGAGGACGTGGCCCGGCACCTTCTCCTGCGCGGGGCGCCTGGCCCTGCGCGGCTTGGGTCCCACCAGCCCGATCAGGTACGCCGTCGCGTCGGCGTCCAGCCGCAGCACACCCGCGAGCGCCTCAAGGACCTGCACGGACGGATTGCGGTCCCGCCCCTGCTCCAGCCGGAGGTAGTAGTCCGAGCTGATGCCCGCGAGCATGGCGACCTCCTCGCGCCGCAGCCCCGGCACGCGCCGCAGCCCACCGCCGTTGAGGCCGACGTCCTCGGGCCGTACGAGTTCCCGCCGGGCCCGCAGGAAGTCACCGATCACATTCGAGGCGTCCATGCGCCCCACGCTAGTTCGCCCCCCGCCCCCGTGCCTGGCCCTGCCGCCCCCAGGAACGGCCCGCCGGTGACCGTCCGGGAGGATGGCCGCATGGCTGACGGGAACTCGGGCCTCGCCCGTGGGGACGTGCTCGACGAAGGACGTGCGCTGGCGCTGATCGGCGCCGCGTCCACTGTGGAGCGCCTCCCCGTGGGTGGTGCGACGATGATCATCGGCACCGCCGGGACGCTGATCATCGTGGCGGCGGGGGACGTACCGGGGCGCAGCGGTGTGTGGAACGCCCAGGAGCTTCGTCTGCTCGGCCCCGCACCGGCATCGGTGCTGGAGCGGCTCTGGGAGTGGGCCGGCTTCCATCTGCTCGTCCGCGTGGACGAGGGACTGCTCTACCTCGGCACGGGCCACGCGGAACAGATCGGTTCACACCTTCCTCCCGGCGGCACCGCGTACGAACTCGACGACTGCAAAATACGACCGGAGACGCCCCTCGGCCGGGCGCTGCTCCAGCGGGTCCGCCCGCCGCACCCCGTCGCGACCCGCCCCGGCCTGGAGTGGCTGGACCATGTGAACGGCGACCGTGCCCTCGCCCTGGAGCGGTTCGTCACGGGCTGGTACCCAGCCACCGCCGACGACGGGGAACCACCGGTCGTACCTGGCGGCTGCGCGGACCTGCCCGGAGGGCTCGGGCAGCTCTACCGACTGGCCGCGCGGCGTCCCGGCGTCCTGGGCGTCCAGAACCGCATGGTCGAAGACCCCGGCCGGGAGACCGACGTCTGCGGCGACATGCGTGTCCTCGGCGTCGAGAACCAGGGAGGGTTCCGCTGGTCCACGCTGTGGACGCCCGGCGAGCCCGAGGACGACCCCACCGTCTGGCACCGAGTGGACGACGAACCGCCGGTCGCCGAGAACGAACCCCTCAGCGGCTTCCTCCTCCAGTTCTCGCTCTACGAGGCCGCGATGGGCGCCGACTATGTGGCGCTGGCACACGGAATCAGCGGAGCCGAGGTCGAGCCGCTCACCCGGGAACTGCGCCCGGTTCCCCTCCGGCCCCTGGAGCCCAGGTCGGCCAGGCGTTTCCACGTGGCACCCGGGCTCGTCCTGAGCGTTTCGAAAGGGTGGAGGGAGAACGCGTACGACGTTCGGGCCAGAGCCACCGACCGCGGCGCTCTGGGGCCCCTGGCCCACGACGCCGTCGACTGGCTGCACTTCGACGCGTGACCCCGCGCCGTGCGGAGATCAGGCGCCGGCCTCCAGGCACAGCACCGGTACGCGCTGGACGAGGTTGTTGGCGAAGCCGCCGCGGTTCCAGGGCTGTTCCAGCGGCTGGGTGTGGCCCTCCGCGTCGGTGGCGCGGACGCTGAGCACGTGGTGGCCGGGCGTCACCTCCCAGGTGGTGTGCCAGTGCCGCCAGGCCCAGGGGTGGCCCTCGTCGGCGAGTGCGGCCGCCTGCCAGGTGTGGCCGCCGTCCGTGCTCGTCTCGACGCCGACGACCGGCGCGCGGCCGGACCAGGCCCGGCCCTCCAGGCGCTGCGGGCCCGGCCGGACGACACGGGTGCGCGTCATGAAGTCGGGGAAGCCGGGCGGCACCATGAGGGCGCGCGGCGCGATGCGGGTCACCGGCTCGCCCGGCTCGTCGGGCTCCTGCCGGAAGCGGTACGCGACGGACTGCTGGAAACCGGTGAACGGCGTGTCCGTGAGCGTGATGTCGCGCAGCCACTTCACGTGCGCCATGCCGTACCAGCCGGGGACGACCAGGCGGACGGGGTGCCCGTGCTGCGGCGGCAGGGGCGCGCCGTTCATGGCGTACGCCACCAGGACCTCGGGGTCCTCGGCGGTGGCGGCCGCGACCGTGAGCGAGCGCTGGTAGTCCTGTTCGACCCCGCGCTCCACGCCGTGGTCGGCGCCGGTGAAGACCGCCTCGACGGCGTCGGGCTCCACGCCCGCCTCCCGCAGCAGCGTGCGCAGCGGCACGCCCGTCCAGTCGGCCGTACCGACCGCCTCGGTCAGCCAGGGCTGGCTGACCGGGCGCGGGGTCAGTCCGGCGCGGCCGTTGCCCGCGCACTCCATGGTGACCCGGTGCGTGACGGCCGGATACCGGCGCAGGTCGTCCACGGACAGGTCCAGCGGGGTACGGACCCTGCCGCCGACGGTGAGCCGCCAGGTCCTGGCGTCGGCCGGCGGGATGTCGAAGTGGACCAGTACGTAGTGCAGGCCGGGCGGCGTGACGTCGTAGCGCAGGGCCTCCAGGGGGAGCGCGTGGTTGCGGGCCGCCAGGCCCAGTTCGTCCATGCCGATGCCCTCGGCCGGGTCGGCCAGCCGGGACGCGGCGCTCACGTGCGCGATGTTCGGATCATCCACCCCACCAGTGTGCCCCGGCAGGTCAGTGCCGGGCACGGTCGAGCAGCGCCCGCAGCACTGGACGCCGCGGCGACTCGCGGGGCAGGGCGCGCAGCGTCGCCTGCAGCAGGTCGACGTCGCCGTGGTTGCCGGGCCGGTCCAGCCAGTCGAGCAGCAGCCTGGCGTCGCCCCGGTCACGCAGGGCGCGACGCAGCCCACAGTGGAGTTCCTCGCGCGCGTCGACGATGGCCGGGGCGTCCGAAGCGGGCAGCAGCGCCCCGGGGTAGCGGGCCAGGGCCCGGCGGTGGGCGCCGCGCGCGAGGAGGGCCCGGACCTCGTCCGCGTCCGTGGTGGCCGGCAGCAGCAGCCGGTACGGGCGCGAGCCCAGCACCTGCGGGCCGAGCAGCCGGCGCAGCCGCGACATCTCGGCCCGCATGGTGACCCGGGCCGATTCGTGCTCGTGCAGCCGGACCGCCAGCGCGTCGGCGCCCAGCCCGCGTGGATGCCGGGCCAGCAGGAAGACGATCTCCGAATGGCGAGGGCTCAGTTCGACCGTGCCGTACGGGGAGGTCAGCTGTGCCCGGTCACGGGCCAGCACCTCCAGCCGGGCCGTCGCGGTCCCCGCGGCCGGTGCCGATCCCGGGGCGGCCGGCAGCACGCCGCGCAGCCGCAGCAACCGCAGTTCGGCCTCCGCCGCCGCCACGGTGGCGCGCACCAGGGCCAGGGCGTGCGGCGCCGCGATGTGGTCGCCGCCGGTCAGGTCGATGACGCCGATGACCGCGCCGGTGTCCGGGTCGCGGACCGGGGCCGCCGAGCAGCTCCACGGGTGCACCGGACGGATGAAGTGCTCGCCCGCGTAGATCTGCAGGGGCCGCCCGAGCGCGACCGCGGTGCCGGGTGCGTTGGTGCCGGCCGCGTCCTCGGCCCACTCCGCGCCCTCGACGAAGCCGATCCGTTCGGCCCGCGCGGCCAGCCCCGGGGTCCCCTCGACCCACAGCAACCGGGCGTGCTCGTCGCCGACCGCCACCAACTGGGCGCTGTCCTGCGCCGGTTCGACGAGCAGGCTGCGTACGACGGGCAGCACCGCCGCCATCGGGTGCTGCCGCCGGTAGTCCCGCAGCTCCGCGGCGCCGAGCCCGGGGGAGCGGGGGCCGTCGGCCTCCGGGTCCACGCCGCGGCTGAGCGAGCGCTGCCAGGAGTCGCGGACGACGTCGCGCACCGGGCGCGGGGGGCGACCCGTCGTCAGGAACTCCTCGTGGGCGCGCGCCACGTCCCGCCGCAGGAGGTCCGGATCGGTTCCCGGCGGCCAGGCCGCGTAGGACGCCGCGTACGAGACAGTCATGGCCGTCCCCGGAAGTAGGCACGGACCGGTGCCCGGCGGCACCGGGTGGGGTGCTGCCGAGTGTAGTTCCGCGGTGGCGCTCCGCCGCAACCCTGTTGCAACCTTGCGTGTCCTACGGTCGCGCCGAACGCCGTCCGCAACGGAGCGGGTGGCACGCAATGGGAGGCCGCCCCATGACCCGGTACGCCAACCCCGGCTCCGACGACGCGATCATGAAGTACCAGCCCCGCTACGACCACTGGATCGGCGGCGAGTACGTGCCGCCCGCCCGCGGCGAGTACTTCGAGAACCCGACCCCGGTCACCGGGGAGACCTTCACCGAGGTCGCCCGCGGCACCGCCGAGGACGTCGACCGGGCCCTCGACGCCGCCCACGCGGCCGCGCCGGCGTGGGGCCGTACGTCGGTGACCGAGCGGGCCAACATCCTGAACAAGATCGCGGACCGCATGGAGGCGCACCTGGAGGAACTGGCCGTCGCCGAGAGCTGGGAGAACGGCAAGCCGGTCAGGGAGACCCTCGCCGCGGACATCCCGCTGGCCATCGACCACTTCCGCTACTTCGCGGGTGCCATCCGCGCCCAGGAGGGCAGCCTCGCCGAGATCGACGACGACACCGTCGCCTACCACTTCCACGAGCCCCTGGGCGTCGTCGCGCAGATCATCCCCTGGAACTTCCCGATCCTGATGGCGACGTGGAAGCTCGCCCCGGCCCTCGCCGCGGGCAACGCCGTCGTCATCAAGCCGGCCGAACAGACCCCGGCCTCCATCCACTTCTGGATGAGCCTGATCGCCGACCTGCTGCCGCCCGGCGTGGTCAACATCGTCAACGGCTTCGGCGTCGAGGCCGGCAAGCCGCTCGCCTCCAGCCCGCGCGTGGCCAAGGTCGCCTTCACCGGTGAGACGACCACGGGCCGGCTCATCATGCAGTACGCCTCGCAGAACCTGAGGCCCGTCACCCTGGAGCTGGGCGGCAAGAGTCCCAACATCTTCTTCGACGACGTCTCCAGCGCGGACGACGACTTCTACGACAAGGCGCTCGAGGGCTTCACGATGTTCGCCCTCAACCAGGGAGAGGTCTGCACCTGCCCGTCCCGCGCGCTGATCCAGGGCGGCCACTACAACGCCTTCCTCGAGGCGGCCGTCACCCGCACCGAGAAGATCGTCCAGGGCCACCCGCTGGACATCTCCACCATGATCGGTGCCCAGGCCTCCAACGACCAGCTGGAGAAGATCCTCTCCTACTTCGACATCGGCCAGCAGGAAGGAGCCAAGGTCCTCACCGGCGGCGAACGCGCCGACCTGGGCGGCGAACTGGCCGGCGGCTACTACGTCCGGCCGACCATCCTCGAGGGCGACAACCGCATGCGCGTCTTCCAGGAGGAGATCTTCGGCCCCGTCGTCGCCGTCACCTCCTTCGGCGACTTCGACGACGCCATCGCCACCGCCAACGACACCCTCTACGGCCTCGGCGCCGGCGTGTGGACCCGCGACGGCAGCACCGCCTACCGCGCCGGCCGCGCGATCCAGGCGGGCCGCGTCTGGACCAACTGCTACCACGCCTACCCGGCGCACGCCGCCTTCGGCGGCTACAAGCAGTCGGGCATCGGCCGCGAGACGCACAAGATGATGCTCGACCACTACCAGCAGACCAAGAACCTGCTGGTCAGCTACTCCCCGAAGAAGCTCGGCTTCTTCTAGGACGCCGCGTGAGGGGTGCCTGGCCCGGCCGGGGCCGGGCACCCCTGTCAGGTGTGGGTGAGGCGGACGCAGGCCGCGGCGACTTCGCGGAGGTCGCCGGTGCGGCGCAGCAGGTCGCGTTGGACGCGGGCGCCGTTGCCGGTCTTGAGGAGCCCGGCGAGGGCGTCCTGCGCGGGGACCAGGTCGCCGTTGTCCTCCAGGGCGTCGCGTACGAGGTCGAACAGCGCGCGGACCACGGCCTCGGCCGGGGCGGGCTCCATGGTCACCGGGTGGACCAGGCGGCCGTCGATGCCCTCGCGGGCCGCCCTCCAGGTCGCCAGCCGCAGCAGGGCCACGCCGTGCGCTGACGGCGGCTCACCGGCCCGCCACGCGCGGGCCGCGGTCTCCACCAGCGCCCGCACCAACGTCGCCAGCAACGCGGTCGCGGACGCGTCCAGGCACACGTCCGCGACGCGGACCTCGACGGTCGGGTAAGCGTGCGACAGCCGGGCGTCGAAGTACACCATGCCCTCATCGCGGAGGGCGCCGGTGGCGATCATGGCCCGCACCTGCTCGTGGTAGGCGGCGGCGGAACCGAACGGTTCCACCGGCCCTGCCGACGGCCACCTGCCCCACACCCGGCTGCGGTAGCTCGCGTAGCCGCTGTCCCGGCCCTGCCAGAACGGCGAGTTCCCGCTGAGCGCCAGCAGCACCGGCAGCCAGCAGCGGATCCGGTCCAGGACCGCGACGCCCTCCTCGTCGGACTCCACCGACACATGGACGTGGCAGCCACAGGTCAGCGTCTCCTGCGCGGTCAGCCCGTACCGCTCCCGCAGCCACCCGTACCGCTCCCCGGTGCTCAGCTGCGGGCTCACCGGCAACGGCGACGTCGCCAGCGCCGCGACCGCGCCACCGGACTCCTCGGCGTGCCGTGCGGCCTCCGCCCGCCACCGCACGATCTCCGCCGCCAGGTCCTGCATCCGCGACTGCGGCCGGGTGGCGAACTCCACCTGCTGACGCTGCAGTTCCGCCTCGAACACCTGGCCGCCCGCCGTGCCGTCACGACCGGCCGACGCCAGCACCGCCGTCGACAACGCCCGCGGCTCCCCGGACTCCGCGTCCAGCAGCAGGAGTTCCTCCTCCACACCGACCGTGCGCAACGCTTCTCCTTCCCGGCAGCCGCGGGGGACGCGGACGCGCCTCAGGCAAGCACCGAATCGTCCTCCGGCCGGGCCCCCGGCAGCCGCAGCCGCGCCGCGATCAGCGCCGTGGCGACGTCCCGCGTGCCGGTCGCCACGCACAGCGTGTACGAGACGTCCGCCATCCGGCGGCGCACCTCGGGGTCCCCAGCGTCGAGCATCCTCAGCGTCTCGTAACGGTCGACCAGGTCGTTCAGCACGGCGGGGTGGGCCAGCAGCACATCGTCCTCCTGCGGGGTGGTTCATGGGATCAAGCCGCGTACCTGGCTGCCGCCTACCCCGGCTTCGGCCGGGCACGCAGGAGGAGCGCGGTGCGGGATCAGCGGCGGGTCCGCTCCGGCAGGGCGGTGACGATGATCTCGCGGGTCGCCGTGCTGTCCTCGACCGTGCGGAACCCGGCGAGGGCCAGCGCGTCCAGCACCGCCCTGTGGAGCGGGCGGCGGTGCGCCCCGGCCGGATGCCGCGCCGTCACATCGGTGCCGAGGAGGGTGCCCCAGCGCACGACCACGCCCCGCGGCCCCGCCTCCACGACGGGACGGTCCTCGCCGCCCGCGTGCCGTGCGAGCGGCAGGCCCGCGTCCAGCAGGGCCAGGCACACCGCCGTGTACAGGCGCCGGACGTCCGCGCCGAGCCGGTGGGCCGACGGGCGGGACGGGGTGAGCGCGCCGCGGTTGCCGGTGAGGTCGAGCAGCCGCAGGACGGTGTCGCTCGCGGCGGTCACGGTCAGCGTCCGGTGCGCGGCCATGGCGCGGTTGCGCAGCTCCAGCAGGGCGTTCAGTCCCGCCCCGTCGCAGTCGGTGACGTCGCGCAGGTCCAGGTCGAGGCCGTCCCCCGCCTCCAGGGCGGCGAACAGGGCGCGGCGCACTTCCGGCGCGGTCGCGGCGTCGAGCTCGCCGATCAGGACGGCCTCGGTGCGCGCGGCGCCGTGGGGACCGAGCAGCATGGTCAGGCGCGTATGGGACTCATGCTGCCCGGCGAGTTCGGGTCCCGCGGGGACGGAGTGCACCCGCAGATCGGGAAACCGGTCCGACATGCCGTACCTCCTGCACTTTCGCTGCTCGCCGGTGCGTGCACCATCTCGGCGTGGAGTGATCGGAAAACGTGAACGACACCCGGAGGCCCGCATGAACATTTCCGGGCAAAAGGGTGACATCGGCATGATATGTGCTGGAGGGCGGGTTGGCGCCCGGTGTGCCGGGCGCGTCCGTCCGCGCGTCGCGGCGGGGCCGCCCGCACGCCCGGTCGGCGGTCGTACGCGGGCCGTACGGGGGCGGGGCTCAGGGATCAGAGCGGGCGGCAGCGCGGCGCTGCCCGTCACGGCGGGCGTCGTGCCACCTGTCGGTGGGAGGCCGGCCCCGCCACAGAGCCGGCCCTCCGGGAGTCCGGTTCCGAGAAGCCACACGGATCGGGACGCCCACCACGCTATGTGCCACCACTGACAACCGGCGCGTGCGGCGACGTCCTCCTCATGGGCGGTGGCAGCCAACGACGGGAGGGGCCGAGGGGAGTTCCCGGTAGGGCGCCCGGCTCAGCGGGAGACCGCCGGCGCGACGTGAACCTCAGCCGGGCCAGACACCGGTGAGACGCCGGGTGGCGGTCGCGCCCGCGCGGTCGACCGCCGCCTTGACGAAGGCGAAGATCGCGCCCTGGAGCGCCGCCGCGGTGAGCACCTCGGCCCAGGAGCGGTCCTCGTCGGTGGCGTCGGGCGCGTCCTGTTCGTGGCCGAGGGTCTTCCAGGCCTGCTTGAACAGCGCGCCGGCGATCAGCCCGGAGACCGCGCCCAGGGTCAGTCCCACGGGCTTGTAGACGATTTTCGACGCCTTCACCCGCGCCTCCTCCTGGCGCGGCGCACCAACAGCAACACCCCCATCGCCGCGCCGGCGCCCAGCAGGGGCGCGCGATGGGACCGCGCGGCGCGTGTGGTCCGGCCGGCACGTGCTCGTACCGCCGGGGCCTTCGTGCGGGCCAGCCGCCCGGCGCGCACAGCCTGGAGCCGCATCCGCCGGGCCGCCTCGACGGCCTTGTCCCGGGCCGGCTCCGGGGTCTTCTCCCGGACCAGCTCGCCTATCCGGGACGCCGCCTCGTGCGCCTTGGCGCCCGCCTGGCCGGCCCGGCCCGCCAGCCGGCCCTTGACATCGGTCTTCGCCGACAGCGCCGCGACGGTGCGGCCCAGTTCCTCGCGCGTCGCCTCGACGCGCTCACGCAGTTCGTCGGTCGTCGGTGACTTGTCGCTCGTCATCGGTGTGCCCTTTCCTTGAGTTCCGCGATGTCGGCCTTGACGCTGTCGATGGTGGCCTCAGGCGCGGGCGGGGCCGCCCGGCCGAACTGCCTACGGCCCGCCGCGGCAAGTACCGCCGCGACCAGGGCCAGGACCCCCGCGACGACCAGCGCCGCCGCCCACACCGGCAGCGCGAGCGCCAGGGCCGCGACGGCGGCGGAGCCGAGCCCCTGCAGCGCCAGGACCGCGAAGAGGCCCGCCCCGCCGAAGAGTCCGCCGCCCAGGCCGAAGCGCCGGCCCTTCCGGGTCATCTCCGCCTGGGCCAGCCGCATCTCCTCGCGTACCAATCGCGACAGTTGCCCCGACGCGCGGGACACCAGTTCGCCCACCCGTTCGTCACCGCCGCCGCGGTGCTCGGTCGCGCTCACGGGCCGTCACCTGCCTCCGTCTGTTCCGCGGTCCGTCTTCCGTTCGCCCCCTCACCACGCGCCTTCCCGCTCCGCACCGGCTCACGCGCGATCACCCTCCTGACGTGACATCAGACCCTGCCGGACGATGATGCGTTCGGCAGGATGGGGACCATGAAGACAACCTCCACGCCGCAGCCGGGTTCGTCCTGCCGGGGCTCCGCCCTGTCCCTGTGGTCCAAGGACTCGGTACTCTCAATCGGTTCGGTGGGCTCCGTGCTCTCCATCGGTTCCGTCGGCTCGGTGCTGTCCGTCGGCTCGGTCGGCAGCGCCCTGTCCGCGGGGTCCATCGGTTCGGCCCTGTCGCTGCTGTCGACCGGTTCGTGGCTGAGCGTGGGCTCACTGCTGTCCGCCGGGTCGCGCTGGTCGGTCCTGTCCTGGCGCTCCTCGCACGGTTTCCGCTCCGCTGGCACGGCAGCCGCCGTGGCCGGAGCGGCCGCGCTCGTGCTGCTGGCCCGTTCGGCGGGGGACCCGCCAGCGGAGTGATCACAGGCCCGCCTGGCGTGCCGCGCCAGGGCCCGGGCGGGGTCCGGGGGTTTGGATGGGGGCGGCCGCCGACCGGTGGCCGTCGCATCCGACCTGGAGGCCGTCGTGCGTGTCCGCCCTGTCGCTGTGTCCGTCCTGTCCACGGCGATGCTCGTGGCCGCGGCGCCCTCCGTACGGGCCGCGGACGGCTGGACGCCGCACCGCGACGGCGGCCGCAGCGTACGGCTCGCCGTGTACGACTCCGGGCGCGTCGGCCACGCCCTGATCACCGTCCACCGGGTCGGGCGCGGCTGGGAGGTCGACGCCCTCGTCACCAAGGAGGTCGACGACCCGGGCTGCATCTACCTCGCCACCGACGACGGTGAGGACGGCGGCCAGGGCCGGGAGATCGGCGCCCAGTGCGGCTCCGCCGACACCACCACCCGCATGATCAGCCACACGGAGTTCCGCCGGCTGGTCCTCGGCTGGGTCGACGGTGACGGCGTCCCCGTCAGCCGGCGCAGCGTCAGGCTCTGACGGCGTGCGCGGTGTCCCCCGGTGTCCGCGACCTCGCCGGAACCGCTGGCCCGCGACCGTAGCGATGGGGTACGACTGCACGATGGACTGCGAGCGTTGCCTGGAACCCGTGATCGAGGGCCCCGAGGGCGGCTACGTGTGCGGCCTGTGCCTGTTCACGGTGGAACCCCCCGGGTACAACAAGCGCCGCGAGGAGGGGCTGCGGGCCGTCGCGGCCGAACGCCGCCGCCGTACTTCGGAACGTCGCGCCCGCAAGGGGCTGCCGGTCTGAAAGGTGCCCATCCGGCACTCCGCGGACCTGCTGCCCGACCCGGAGGCCATGGCCTGGCCGGCGCGCCACGCCCTCCCGCCGAACGGCCTCGACGCGGGCGCGCCCTCGGGATCGGGCGCCGCGCCCCGCGCTGCCGGCGCCGGGCCGTACGGCGCCGGCTCGCCGACCGCCGACTGCATGTCTCCGCACGCAGCAGATCTTCGGCAACGTCTCGCGCTACCTGCTGCCCGCTTTCCCGCTGTTCGTGCCGCCCGCGCCGGCCCTCGCCCGCACCCGGCCCGCCGCGCGGGCCACGCTGCTGGGGTTCGCCGCGCTGGCCTCCGGCTCGTACGCCGGATACGTGCTCTTCGAGCCGGGCGTTCCGTAGCCCGCGGCCATGGTGGTGATCCAGCCCTCGCCCGAGCCCGGCGGCGACCACCACGTACGCGAGCACGACCGCGTCGACGGGCCCCCGGGCAGCCGGGCGGCCCGGCATCCGTGACCCGGATTCTCGGCGGGACGTTAGATCTGGGCGCCGGACCTTGTCCGGGCGAGGCGCGGAACCCCGTGCTCTGGGCACCTCGCCCCGTCCCCCATCAGGGCCTTTCCCTCTGGAGCCGCCGATGTCGCCGACTTCCGCCATGCCCGCGTCCCCGTCCGCCGAGCAGCGCGGCAAGCGCCGCCTCGCCCTCGTGGGAGGGTCGCTGGGCAATCTCGTCGAGTGGTACGACTGGTTCGTCTACGCCAGCTTCGCCCTCTACTTCGCCGACTCCTTCTTCCCCGGTGACAACCCGACCACCCAGCTGATGAACACCGCCGGCATCTTCGCGGTCGGCTTCCTCATGCGTCCCGTCGGGGGCTGGGTACTGGGGCGCGCCGCCGACCGGCACGGCCGCAAGAGCGCGCTGACCCTCACCGTCACCATGATGTCCGTCGCCGCCCTGCTGATCGCGATCGCCCCGACGTACGGTCAGGCCGGCTACGCCGGCGCACTCGTGCTGCTGCTCGCCCGGCTGCTGCAGGGCATGAGCATCGGCGGCGAGTACGCGGCCAGCGCGACCTACCTCACCGAGGCGTCGGCCCGCAATCGGCGCGGGCTCGGCTCGTCCTTCCAGTACGTGTCGATGACGGCGGGACAGCTCCTGGGCCTGGCGATCCTGATCACGCTCCAGCACGTGCTGACCACGGACCAGTTGTACGACTGGGGCTGGCGCGTGCCCTTCCTGCTGGGCGCGGTCTTCGCCCTCGTCGTCTTCTGGATCCGGCGCAGGCTCCAGGAGACCGACGCCTTCGCCGAGGAGGCCGGCACCCAGGACGACGCCCGCGGCTCGCTCCGGCTGCTGTGGCAGCACCGGCGTCAGGCGCTGCTGGTCATGGCGCTCACCCTGGGCGGCACCGTCGCGTACTACACCTACACCACCTACCTCACCAAGTACCTCATCGGCAGCGCCGGCATGGCCAAGAACACCGCGACGCTGGTCAGTTTCACCGCGCTCTTCGTCTTCGCGCTGCTCCAGCCCCTGGCCGGTGCGCTGTCGGACCGGATCGGCCGCCGGCCGCTGCTGATCACCTTCGCCGTGGGATGCACCTTCGGCACCTACCCGATCATGACGGCGCTCGGCTCGGCCTCCTCGTACTGGCCCGCGCTCGGCCTCTCGCTGCTCGCGCTGGTGATCGTCACGGGCTACACCTCGATCAACGCCGCCGTGAAGGCCGAACTGTTCCCCACCCGGGTACGGGCGCTGGGCGTGGCGCTGCCGTACGCGATCGCCAACGCCCTGTTCGGCGGCACCGCGGAGTACGTGGCGCTGTGGTTCAAGGACGCCGGTCACGAGTCGGCCTTCTTCTGGTACGTCTCGGCGTGTGCGCTGGTCTCCCTCGTCACCTACGTCCTCATGCCCGACACCAGGAACGCCGCGCTCAGCCGTGCCGAGGAGGCGGCCGGCGACCCGGCGCCGCGGGCCGCGCGGTCGCCGGCCGAGGGTGTGGTGCCGCAGGCGTAGTACCGCCCCCACCGAGGTGTGCGGCTCCCGATCCCGGACACGGCGCCGGGATCGGGAGCGCGGCGGTCGGTCAGCGGCGGACGACCTGCGGGGCTATGTCCTCGGTGAACGTCCCGCCCTCGGAGGACTTGGCGGTGAGGGCCTTGGCGGGGGTGGTGCCGCAGAAGGCGGCTTCCAGCGTGCCGCCGAGGATGGTGTTGACGGTTCCGTTGTTGGAGGTGTTGGCCATGGACGTCATGCTGCGCTTGCCGTCGGCGGTGGTGAACGCGTAGGTGTAGAAGCCCTGGACGGTGCCGGTGTGGCCGTACACGGTGACGCCGCAGGACAGCTTCCTGGCGCGCAGGCCCAGCCCGTAGGACTGGGTGCCGTCGGCGTTGACCGGGACCATGGTCATCATCTGCTGCAGTTGGGCGGCGGGCACGAGCGTGCCGGAGACCAGCGCGGAGAAGAACCGGTTGAGGTCGTTGGCGTTGGAGATGACCGCGCCGGCGGACTGCGCCCAGGAGACGGTCTGTTCGGTGGAGTCCACCAGCGGCAGCGTGGTGTCGTCGGGGCGCAGGTAACCGTGGGCGTAGGAGCCGGAGATGGTGGTCTGCGGGTGGACGTAGGTGGTGTTCTTCAGGTTCAGGGGCTCGAAGATGCGCTGCTGGTACTGGGTGGCCATGGGCACGCCGGTGACGTGCTCGATGAGTTGCCCCAGGACGACGAAGTTGGTGTTGGAGTAGCTGTAGGCCGCGCCGGGCTCGTTGGTCGGCTGGTGGGCCGTCGACAGGTCGATCAGTTCCTGGTAGGTGAACACCTTGTTCCGTACCGATTCGAAGCCCGGGACGGTGAAGTAGAACATGTCGTTGGTGTAGTCCCACAGGCCGCTGCGGTGGCTGAGCAGATGCCGCACGGTGATCCGGTCGTCCGGCAGCGGCTGGGCCAGGTAGGTGTTCGCCGGTGCGTCCAGGTCGATACGCCCCTCGGCGACCAGTTGCATCAGCACCACCGTGGTGAAGGACTTGCTGACGCTGCCCACCCGGAACCGGCGGTCGGCGTCCATCGCGGTGTGGGCGACGGTGTCCGCCTGGCCGGAGGAGATGCGGTAGCTCGTGCTGCCGGAGTCGATACGGGTCAGCGCCCCCGGGGCGCCGTTGGCCATCGCCTGCTTCTGCACGGCCAGGACGGCGCTGACGGAAGGGGCGGGCAGGGATGAGGTGGCGGCGCCGGCGGGGGAGGCGGCCAGGACGGCCGTCGCGGTGCAGCCTGCGAGCACGATGCCCGCGTTCTTGATGCGCATGGTGGACTTTCTGGTCGGGGAACAGGTGACCGGTGGGGGGCGTCGCCTTATGCGGCGACTGCGGGCCCGGGAACGCGGGGACCCGGATCGTGCCGGGTCCCCCGCCGGTGGCCAGGCGTCAGCCGACGGCCAGGGTGGCGAGGGGGCGGTGGCCCGCGTCGAAGACGGTGACACTGCGTATGAAGGGGCTCCCCTGCTGCGGGAAGGACGAAGGGAGCGGGCTGGTGGCGTACCAGGCGCCCCAGCGGGGGTGTCCGGGCAGCCGGACGACGCTGCCGGTGACCGTGCCGAGGCCGGTGACGACCCTGACGGTGGCCGCGTCGGCGGCGTCGTCCGGGGTGACGTACACCCCGGACAGGAAGTACCGGTCGCCCACCGTCTCGGCTTGCAGGCTCACGCTGGGCCGAGTGGGATCGATGTTGCCGTCGACCACGCTGCGGAACTGGTCCGGCTGGTCGGGCGTGGACCAGTGCTTGCCCTCCTCGGTGAGCCACAGGACCACCCCGGGAGCCGCGTTGACGCGCTCACCGGGCGACACGACCCGCGCCCACCCGCCCCTCGTGGCGGGGGCGCCGGCGGCCGCGGTGGCCTGTGACGTTCCCGTGGGCGCCGTGGACGCCGTGGACGGCGCCACCGCGTAGGCCACTGCCGGCACCCCTGCCAGAAGGGCCGCCGTCATCGTGGCCGCCGCTAACTTCTTCATCCGGGTCATGGATGAGACTCCTTGCAGACTGTCAAACGAACGCACCGGGGGCTCACATGCCCCCTCCACCTCTCAGACCACGGTTCGGCGAAGATCGGTTGACAGAACGCGCAGACTTTCCGGGTCGGTGGTGGTGCGCCACCTGCCGCGTCGGAACCGCCACTGCATGGATAGGGGGAGATCCACGGATGCACGCGCTACCGGTCGAGGACGCCGACCGCATGGCCCACGCATCCGGCACGGCCCTCGCCGCCAGCGCGGCCACACGTGAGCAGGGTCGGCCGGGCCCTGGATGCCCTGCGGTTCGTGCACGAGGCGGAGTTCGACCTGCTCGACCTCGAACCGCCGGACCCGGACCGGCTGAAGCTGCGGCGAATGGCCCCCGGTCATCGGCCTGGTCGTCGCGGGTGTGGGGATCGCGTTGGCACCCGAGGGCCGGCACTTCCCGTCGAGTTCATGCTCCGCGGCCGCGCTCCCGTTGCGGCGCCGCGTCGACTCGTCTCTCCCGGGGCACACGCGGCCGGCCAGGCCGCCCGTCGCTTCCTCGAACACGTCCGCGGCAGCCTCCGTACCCCGGACGGTCGTTGGGGCGTCCCGCGGCGGTCAGCAGCAGAGTGCCCGCAGCACCATGTCCGCGTAGCGGTGCCAGACCGACGGTTCGCGTTCCTCGAGCCGCACCAGCTGCAGGGCCGCGCCGCACAGGAGCACCCGCAGATCCAGCGGCGTGGTGTCCTCGCGCAGCGTCCCCGCCGCACGCGCGGTCTCCATGGCCTCGGTCAGCGACTCCAGGACCGACACGGCGGCCGGGGACGCTCCGTCCGCCAGGCGCTCGGCGAGCAGACGGTCGTGGGCCAGGACGTCGAAGAGTGCGCACACATGGCGGCGGAAGACCTCGCCGGGGCCGGGCTCGTCCCGGGCCGCTGCGGTGCGCCGTTCGAGCTCCTCCAGGCTCAGCCGGGTGATCGTCTCCAGCAGGTCCTCCTTGGTGGGGAAGCTCCGGTAGACGGTCGCCTTGCCGACCTGGGCCCGCGCCGCGATCTGGGGGACGGTGGCCAGGGTGCCCCGTTCGCGGAAGACGTCGACCGCGGCGGCGACCACGCGTTCGTGGTTGCGGCGGGCGTCCGCCCGCCGCGGTGACGTGGACGTCTGCCGTTCCGGGTCGGGCGGGTGCGCAGGGCTCATGGGACGGCTGGCCTGTCTGGGTTCGATGAGGGGCTCGGCCCCCTGGGTCCGGTGGCCATGGTATCGGACCCGGGAGTCCGTTTCCTTGCGGTGAGTGTGTGCGTACGCAAGTACTGGGTGCCTCCATGGCGCGCGCCGACCTCCGCCGGCGGATGCGGGTGGTGCCGGTTCGCAGGCCCCGGTGGGGAACGACCGTGCAGGCAAGCCGCGCCGCTCGGCCTCGTGGGGCCGGTTCGCTGATGACGTCGATCCGGAAGCCGGCCGCGGTGAACGCGTCGGTGATCGCGTGCAGCGGTCGTCCCGGAAGGCCATCAGGTGCTTGGCGCCGCCGAGTTCCCTCATCCCGGACGAGCCCCGTCAGGGCGTTTCGGGCTTGCGGGCCAGGAGGCAGGCGTGCGGTCGGTTCACACGTCCGCCGGGCTGCTGTTCCAGTTTCGCGGTGACGACGAGTCCGGCCTGCTCCAGCAGGTCGACCATGCGGTCCAGGGGCAGGAGGTACGACTTGTAGGACACCGGACGGCCATAGCGGTGGGTCGGCTGCAGTCGCTCATCGCCGACGTAGTCTCCCCAGAGCAGGCAGCCGCCGGGCGCGAGCGTGCGGTGGAACTCGGCGAACACATCCGGCAGCCACTGCGGGGGCGTGTGATGGGTGGAGTACCAGGCCAGGATGCCGCCGAGCTCGTCGTCCCCCATCTCCAGCGCGGTCATCGAGCCCTCGGTGAACCGCAGGTCCGGGTAGGCGTGCCGGGCCAGCCCGACCATCTTCGGCGACAGATCGACGCCGAAGGCGGACACCCCCAGCCCGGCCAGGTGCGCCGTCACGCGCCCGGGGCCGCACCCCAGGTCCGCGACCGGCCCCAGACCGGCCGTCCGCACCAGTTCGGCAAATCCCGCCAGCATCGCGCGTGACAGCGGGTCCATGGCGTCTGGAGGCGGGACGCGTTCGACGTAATCGGCGGCGACCGTGTCGTACGACTCGCGGACGGAGGTCAGGAAGGAGGGCTCGGCCATGCGGGCGACCCTAGGCCAGGCAACTGACAGACCATGGCACGACCTTCAGCTCGTCTGGGCGACATCCGCCGCGGTCGCCACCCAGCCGTCGCACCACGCCGCTGATCGTTCGCGGTCACGGCACCGTCGCCGGTGCGCCCACGTCGGCACCGCCATCCCGGACGGCTCCCGGTGCCGGACCGGGTCGCCCTGGCGGGCGTCGATACGCCCCAGGCGATCGCCGAAGGCGAGTCCCCACCGTGAACTCCCGCGGCCCCGACTGTCCTGGCAGCCCACCCGCTACCTTCCTCACATGGAACGGGCCATCATCCTGGGCAGCCTCGCCGCGGGCGGAACCGACACCGCCCCGCAGCGACTCGCCGAACTTGCCGCCGAACTCGACATACCGGCCGCCGACCTTCTCGTTGTCGCAGGCCGGCCGGTGCCGACGGAACTCCTGCCCCCGGAGCGCGACGCCAGGGTCATGAGGCAGTTCGCATACCGCGTCAGTCACTGCGACCACTCCCAGCTCGCCGCGCTGGAGGCATGCGTCCGCTCACTGCCCCGCGTCACCGCTCCAGGACCCTTCGTTCAGCCGGCGTGGCCGGGCCGCCGTCCCGCCGAGACCGGGTTCGCCGCCGTGTTCGGCGCGCTGATCCGCAATCGCGGCTTCGGCATCCGTGAACTGCCGTTCATGGGACTGTCCCTCAGCACGCTGTACCGGATGGTGTCGCGCTGGGACCCGAGTCCGCACCGCCGGCAGCAGCTATCGGCCGTAGCGGGTCCGCTGGGCTGGACCCTGCCCGATCTCTTCGCGGTCGCCGATGAGCCGTACTCGGAGGAACTCCGCCCGCTGCTGCACTGCCACCACCTCGGGCGGGTCTTCGCGGCGGCCGTCCCCTTGACCACCGCCCAGCTGATCAAGACCGCGGAGGAGGCGGATCGACTGAGCGTGCGTGAGGACCGCGGCGCATGGCAGCCCGTCTCGCAAGGCTTCGCCGAGGAGTGCCCGGACTTCCCCTGACGGCAAGGGCCGCCTCGGTGCCTTCTGGCATGAGCGCTCGCTCGGACGCCTCCGTCGAGAGGCCCACCGCGGCCGCGACGCGGTCCCGCGAGACCGGTCCGGCCGTGACCGGCATCCTGTACACGCTGTCTTCGACGCAGAGGGCGTCATCTGTCCCGGGCAGGTGAATCCCTTCCGGGGAGCGCCGTGCATCGGGGTCTGACAACGTTGTCTAACCGAAGTGCCATGCGTGCGTTCGCAATCAAAGGGAAGGTGGGCGGCCGACAGGTCCAACCCTGTCGGCCGGGGGGTGTGGGGGATTCAGACCATGGGGCGGACCCTGCCGCTGCGGGACGCCGCTGTGGCGACCGCCGTCATGCAGGGGGTGCAGTACTCGTCGCGGTAGTCGTCGTCGGGTGCCGGAACGGGCCTGCCGGCGAGCGCACGGCCGCACAGGGTGCTTCCGTCAAGCCGGAGTACGTGCCACAACTGGGCGGATCCGGTTTCCGTCGCTATGGGTTCGGCGCGCATGTCGTACATCGGCGACCTCCCACTCGAACGCGTATGCGGTCACGCTCATGAGACGCCGCCCGCCCCGAAGCCGCGACCGAGAGGCCGCCGAACGGGTGAATCGCGCAGGGTGACGGGACGAGCGTGGGATCAGCCGCGCCGGACCAGCGCCAGCAGATCCGTGACGAGTTCGAGCGAGGCGTCGACGTGGGGGAGGGACATGGACTCCACCATGAAGTGCTGGATGCCCGTCCGGTCGGCGAGCGACTTGATGGCGTCGGCGACCTGGGTCAGCGGGGTCCCCTCCACGACGTTGACCCGCATGACCGTGTCCAGCAGCGAAGGGTCGCGTCCCGCCGCACCGGCGAACTCGTTGATCAGGGCGCGCTGCGCCAGCACCGTGTCGGCGTCCACGAAGACGGGCACGACGCACGCCGGCAGCCAGCCGTCCGCACGTTCACCGATGCGCTTGAGCGCGGCGGGGGCCCCGCTCGGCGCACCGAGGTAGAAGGGAGGGCGGGGCTTCTGCGCGGGCTTCAACGGCGCGTACTGCAGCGGAAGCTCCAGGTGGCGGCCGTGGTACTCCACCGGGTCCCGGGTCCAGAGCAGCTCGAGTGCGTCCAGCATCTCGTCGGTACGGGCGCCGCGCTTGGTGAAGTCCACGTTCGCCGCCGTGAATTCCTCGGGCGACCAGCCGACGCCGAAGCCGGGGATGAGCCGCCCGCCGCTGATCCGGTCGATCGTGGTCAGACTGCGGGCGAGCTGTGCGGGTGCGTAGACCGGCGCGATGAGGACGTTGGTGCCCAACTGCACCTGCTCGGTCGCGGCCGCCGCGACACCGAGCAGAACGAAGGGGTCGGCCGCGGTCCGGTACTCCACCGGGATCGTGGTGCCGGGGCCGGTGGCCCCGATCGTGGGGTTCACGGCGGCGAAGTGCCGGTCGCCCGCCCACAGGCTTGCCGCACCGGCCTTCTCCGCCTCCCGGGCGAACTCGGCCGCCCGGTCGACCTGGTGGGCCACGTTGTGCAGGTACGGAAGCGCAAACCCGATCTTCATGGAAACCCTTCGTTCGCCTCGGGGGCATGCCGGACACGGCCGTTGCCCACGTCAGGAGCCCGCGACGAAGCCGTAGGCCGTGCCCAGCCTGCTGTCCCGCCGTCCGGGGGTGAAGGCACTGGTGTTCCTGGGAGTGCCGGGACCACCCGGCACCTTCATGACGAGGCGACTGGTCCCCCCGCTCCCAGGACCGCCGGGGCACTGCCACCGGGGGCCGGGGGCGTGCACAGTGGGGTTCCCCCAGGGAAGCGGTGTTCAGGCGGCCGGAACGGGCTCCAGGGTCTGCTCGGCCCAGATGGTCTTGCCGACCAGCGCGTACCGGGTGCCCCAGCGATGGGAGCACTGCGCCACCAGGAAGAGCCCGCGTCCGCCCTCGTCGGTGGTGGCCGCCCGGCGGATGTGGGGCGACGTGCTCGCCGCGTCGCTGACCTCGCAGATGAGCGTCCGGTCGAGGATCAGGCGCAGCCGGATCGGGTCGTGCCCGTGCCGGATGGCGTTGGTGATGAGTTCGCTGACGATGAGTTCGGTGGCGAAGGCCAGGTGTTCCAGCCCCCACAGGTCGAGCTGCCGCAGCACCAGCGAGCGCATGTCGCCGACGGCCGCGGGGACGGGGGGCACGGTCCACGTGGCCAGCTTCCCCGGGTCGAGGGGGCGGGTCCGGGCCAGCAGCAGGGCCAGGCCGTCCTCCATCGTGAGCTGGGCGGCGACCAGGTCGGAGATGGCACGGCACGTCTCCTCGATCGGGCGGGCCCGGTCGGCGACGACGGTGCTGAGGCGGGCGGCGAGCGTCTCGGACGTGTCCGTGGCGCGCTGGAGGCTGTGGCTGGAGAACACCAGGGTGCTGCCTTCGGCGAGTTCCAGATCCAGCGGCTCGAACACCGGGTCCCCCTGGCCGAGGGGGTTGTTGACCGGCACATCGGGGATCACCACGTCCCCGCTCCGGCCGACGACGGCCGGCGGGGGATGTCCGGCACTGGCCATCACGCACCGCCGCGAGACGGGGTCGTAGACGGCGTACAGGCAGGTCGAGCCCTTGAGCGCCTCCACCACGGGCGCGGACCCGGTGGCGTGTTCGCGCTCCAGGAGCCGCGGCACCATGTCGTCGATCTGGCCGAGCAACTCGTCCGGTGTGAGGTCCACTTGGGCCAGCGTGCGGATCGCGGAGCAGATGTGCCCCATGCACGCGGCCGCCTGGAACCCCGTGCCCGGCACCGCGCCCACGACCAGGGCGACCCTGGCACCGGACAGCGGGATCACGTCGAACCAGTCGCCGCTCACGCCTGCGTGCACCCGCGACGGCCGGTAGTGCTGCGCCACCTCGACCGCGCTCTGGTCCGGGACGCTGCGCGGCAGCATGCTCGCGTGGAGGGTGAGGGCGGCGGTGTGCTCGTTGGTGTAGCGGCGGGCGTTGTCCAGGCAGACGGCGGCGCGCGCGACGATGTCCTGGGCGAGGACGAGGTCGTCGGGTTCGAAGGGTTCCGTGCCGCGCCCCCGGTACAGGTGCACCAGGCCCAGGGTCGCGTCCCGCGCGCGCAGCGGTGCGAGGATCAAGGAGTCGATCCCGTACCTGAGCATCGCCTTGACCCGCTGGTCGGCGGTGTCCCGCAGCCAGGGGGCGCCGGGGTCGACGACGGGGATCAGCCGCGGCCGGCCGTCGGCGAGGCTCTGCACGTGCGGCGAGTCGGGGGGATAGTCCTGCAGCTCCCCGGGTTTCCGGAGCCCGCTGATGACGTCCGGGTCGACGGCCGTGCGGGCGAGGGAACGCAGCGCGACGGGCCCGGAGCCCATCGGCTCCGGTTCCGCACCCTCCATGACGTCGTCGAGGAGGTCGATCGTCGCCACGTCGGCGAGCCTCGGAACGAGCACGTCCACGAGTTCCTCCGCCGTGCGCCGCACGTCCAGCGTCGTGCCGATGCGCATCGCGGCCTCGTCGAGGAGCGCCAGACGCTCCCGGGTCCTGTGGCGGTCCGTGATGTCGATGATCAGATCGGTGACCCCGAGGACGTCGCCGTCCGGTGCCGTCAGGACGACGGAGGAGACGTGCCAGACGTGGTCCCGGTGCGGGTCGGCGGAGGTGCGCCCTTGGTGGACGGCGTTGACGACCGGCCGGCCGCTCTCCAGGACCCCCTTGAGCCTGCGCTCGATCGCCGCGGCGTCGAGTCCGGGGAGGACCTCGCTGACGGGCCGGCCCAGGGCCTTCTCCGCGGGGAACCCGTGGATGCGTTCCAGGGCGGCGTTGACCCGAACGAAGCGCAGGTTCCGGTCGTACACGGCGATGCCGATGGGCGCCTGGGTGAAGAGGGCCTCCAGGATCGCCTCGCCCTCCGCGAGGGCCGAAGAGATTGCCGGGACCGCGACGACCGCGGTGCCCCCGCCGTCGCGCCCTCCCGGCTCGAGCAAGGGCGACATGTGGAGGACGACGTCGGGGGGGCCGCCGTCACGGCGGCGCGTGAGCACGGCGCGACGGCCCGATGAGGACGGCCGCCCGGGTGCTCCGGCGGCAGGCCCCGGGGGCCCGGCGAACGCCTCCGGCCACAACTCGGCTGCCGGGCGTCCGACGACGTCCGCGGCGCGGCAGCCGAAGAGCCGTTCTGCGGCGGCGCTCCACGCGGAGACGAGGCCGTCGTCATCGAGGACGAATCCGGCGACGTCCTCGTCGCCGGACGATCCTGAGGGGCGGCGTCCGTATGGAGCCTCGGAGGGATTGCCCATTCTCATGTCCTGTCACGCAAGGTGACGATCCCGGCTGTCCCGGGACGCCCCGGGCGCCCGCGAGACGCCTGCCGCTCACGGCCGCACCACAACTCAGGCTACCGAGACCCACCGACACACGCCCGACCTGCTGCGGACGTCAACCTGCTACGGACGGTGACGGCACCGCTGCCCCGGGGTGAACGCCTCGTGCGGGCCGTTCGGCCCGTCATGCCTGGTACCGAGGGGGCCAGGCACGTGCGCGCCGAACGGGGTTACGGTCCTCGGTATGGACGCTTCGAATGCGATGGGTGAGTTCCTGCGGGGGCGCAGGCGCCTGGTCCGGCCGGAGGACGTCGGCATCGGCACCCAAGGGACGCGTCGGGTCGAGGGTCTGCGACGGGAAGAGGTCGCGATGCTCGCCGGGATCAGCACGGACTACTACCTCCGGCTGGAACAGGGACGCGACCGCAATCCGTCACCACAGGTGCTCGACGCGGTAGCCCGGGCGCTGACCCTGGACCAGGACGCGGCCGACCACCTGATCGGCCTGACGCAGGCTCAGGGAGACCGCACGTCCGCCCGGAGACGGTCCCGCGGCCGGGCACCGCGACCGGAACAGGTGCCACAGAGCATCCGCGAACTGATCGACGGATGAAGCGGCAACCCCGCCTGGGTGCAGAACAGGTTCTTCGACGTGAACGGCGCAGGGACTGGGAGTCGATGACACGCGTGGGTGCGGCCATCCTGCGGGCCCTGGCGAGGCCGGACGTCGACGACCCCCGGCTGACCGAGCTGGTCGGTGACCTGTCGCTGCGGAGCGACCGTTTCCGTGACCTGTGGGCCCGCCACGACGTGACGCCGCACACGGGCCGGGTCTCCCGCCTGAGGCACCCGCAGGCCGGCGACCTGGAACTGCGGTCGAACAAGCTGACCATCGGCGGGAGCGGCGGGCTCATCCTCGGGGTGTTCCATCCCGAGCCGGGCAGCCGCAGCGCGGAACTCCTGCAGATGCTCGGCAGTCTCAGCGCCTCCGCCCGCCCCTCGGCGGGGGAGAACCGGGACCGGCTGACCGCGCCGGAGCGGTGAGCGAAGGACTCCGGTCCCCGGTCCCACGACGTCCGACAAAACGGGGTGCTCCGGCACACGGCACCCTGACGGTGAAAGCAACGAGGATGACAGACAGACGAATTCCGGCGGAGACGCCCGTGCCCGGGGACGGTGTGGACCTCACCCGGGTGACCGCCAACTTCCGCCAGTACCTGCTCGGATGGGGCGAGGCGGAACGCGGCGAGGGGGACCTCGACTACTACCGCAGCGGACTCGCGACCCCCCAGTTCAACGGCGTGGTCCGGACCCATTCCCCGGACGAGGCCGGGCGGGCGGCCGCCACGGTCCGGACCCGGCTCGCCGACGTCCCCTGGTGGTGGTGGGTGGGCCCCGACAGCCCCGACCCCGAGGGAACGGCGGCCGCGCTCGCCCGCCACGGACTCGCCGAAATCGGCTCCGTCCCGGTGATGGTCCGGTCGCTCGACCGGCTCGTCGAAGCCGGGGAGCGACCGGACGGCCTGCGGATCGAGACGGTCGAGGAGCCCGCCCGCCTCACGGAGTTCGTCCGCACCTACAGCGCCTCCATGGGCGTCCCGCCGGGCCTCGAGGCCGACATGGTGCGCATCGAGGCGCAGCGCCCCGACAACGCGGACATCGTGCGGATCGCCGCGGTGCTCGGCGGTCGTATCGTCGGCACGACCGTGGTGATCACGGCCCACGGCCACGCGGGGATCTTCCTCGTCCACGTCGCCGGGACCCACCGCCGTCGTGGAATCGGCGGCGCCCTCACGGCCGCGGCCCTCCGCGTGGGGCGCGACCGCGGGATGCATTCCGCCGCCCTCATGGCCAGCCCGGCCGGTGAGCCCCTCTACCGGCGCCTCGGCTTCACGACGGTGTCCGCGTACCGGCTCTTCACCCTGCCCGCGTGAGAGCGGCCCGTGCCCCGGCCCTGGTGAGGGCCGGGGCACGGGCCGGTCGGATCACTCTCCGGACTGGACGGCGGGCCGGCGCAACTGCACCTCGGCGCCGGTCTGCTTGAAGGACTCCGCGGACACCGGGACGAGCACCGCGTCGCGGTGGAAGTCCCGCAGGTTCGTCGACCCGCAGCTGATCATCGTCGAGGTGAGCTTGGCCCGGGTCCGTTCCACGTTGTCGTACAGGCTGCCGGCGTAGGGCACGTAGCCGTCGACGCCCTCTTCGAAGACCATCTGGCCGCGCTGGCCGTAGCGGGCCGCGTTCTGCGCGCGCCGCGAGCCCTCACCCCAGTACTCCTTGTACCACTGGCCGCCGATCTGCAGCTTCGGCGACGGGCTCTCGTCGAGCCGGGCGAAGTAGCGGCCGAGCATGATGAAGTCCGCCCCCATCGCCAGCGCCATCGCCATGTGCGAGTCGTTGAGCAGGCCCCCGTCGCAGCACAGCGGCACGTACACCCCGGTCTCCTGGGCATAGGCGTCGCGCGCCTCGACCACGTCGAGCAGTGCGGAGGCCTGCCCGCGGCCGATGCCCTTCTGCGCGCGGGTGGTGCAGATGGCCCCGCCGCCGATCCCGACCTTCACGAATGCCGCGCCCGCATCGGCCAGGTAACGGAAGGCCCGGCCGTCGACGACGTTCCCCGCACCGACGAAAACGTCGTCACCGTACGTCTCCCGCGCGAATTCGAGGGTCCTCGCCTGGTACACGGAATAGCCGTCGGAGGAGTCCAGGCACAGCACATCCGCGCCGGCTTCCAGCAGGGCGGGAATACGGTCCTTGAAGTCACGGGAATTGATGCCGGCGCCCACCCGCAGACGCTTCTCGCCGTCCACGCTCGCGCGGTGGTACGTCTTGTGGGCCTGGTAGTCCCTCTTGAGCACCAAGGAGACGACCCGGCCGTCCTCGAGCAGCGGCAGCACGTCCAGGTGGTGATGCCAGATCAGCTCGTTCGCCTCGGACAGCGAAACCGAGGCCGGCGCGGTGACCAGATCGTCACGGCCCCGCATCCGGTTGCCGGCGGCCTCGGAGGTTCCGTGACGTTCCAGGTGGAAGTCGTCGAGGCTGATGATCCCCTGGAACTCGCCGTCCGGTTCCCCGTTCTCCGTCACCACGGCCACGCCCTGCTCGGTGTCGGCCAACTGCCGTGCCACCTCGCCGAGAGGCGTCTGCGACGCCACGGTGACGTCGCTGGTCCGGAAGCCGGCCTTGTGCCGCTTCACCGTCCGCACGTCCGCGGCCTGGTCCTCGACCTGCTGGTTCTGGTGGATGAACGACAACCCGCCGACCTGCGCCAGCGCCACCGCCAGCGTCGGTGACGACACCGCCTGCATGATGGCGCTCACCATGGGGGTGGCGACCCGGATCCCCGGCTCCTCGCCGACCCGGTGACGCACCAGGGGCGCCCCGAGGTCCACGTTGTCCGGCGTGCAGTCTTCCGTGGTCAGGCCCGGAATGAGGAGGTACTCACTCAGGGTGCGGGAAATCTCGGGGAGGATTTTCACGTCGTCTCCAAAAAGGGCCTGCGCACCGGTCGACGACCGATGGGCGAGGCTCGCGCCGGCAGTGCGGATCGACGCCGGCCGGTAGCGCACGGTCGGAAGAATGCGCTCTGGAGATCCTGGGAGCGGGCGCACCCGGCGGGTCGGTGCACACACGCGCGGCCGAATTGACAGCGAAGGCACGACAGACCGGAATCCGCACGGTGTTGCACAGGCGCTGACTTCCATGACGCCATGCGTGATCGTACCGCACCCGGCCTTTCCCGAGGTCAGATCGAAACGTTGGGGCGGTGTGCGAGGATCATTGCGCGACCGTTCCGACACTGCTCACCCATACGGGTAGAGGCGCCGCCTCCCCCTCGCGCGACGGTGGTTCGGACCGGTCGCCCACGACGTCAAGGTCCGGCCAGGCGACGAGGCCGGGTTCCGGGTCGTTGAGGAAGTCCTTGACGATGGATTCGAGGTCGCCGGAGGGCGCGTAGGCACCGCCGAACGGCAGCTCGTCCGCGGCCACCGACCCAGTGGAGCAGCGGAGTTGCCCGGCCTGTTCGTCGTGCCACACGTAGAACGTGGCCGCCCCGGCGAAACCCGTGGCGTGGACGCGTCGCCGGATGCCTTCGGCGGTCCGCTCGAAGGCGTCGACCACCTCGGCCACCGAGACCGACCGCCGGTCGTCCACCTCCGCGGACAGGCACCAGGTGTTGGTCTCCCACTCGACCCGGCGGTCGGCCGGCTCCAGCAGGAGCGGCTCGTCGGCCATCTCGGCGATCGATGTCAGCAGCACGCCGCAAGTATCCCCGGGCGTGCACGGGGAATCGACGTCTCAGGCGCTGTCGGCGTCCGTCGGGGCATCCAGGACCTCGTCGCCGTAGACCTTGGTCACCTCGACGTCCAGAACGGTGGCGATCCGGCCGAACGACCAGTAGTAGCCCGCCACTTGAAGGACCTCGACCAACTCGCGCTCACTGAGGAAGGACCGCGCCAGGTCGAACACCTCGTCGCTGACGCGGGGCTGCCGCACGACTTCGGCGGTGAGGCGGAGCAGGGCGCGGTCGGGGAGGGGGATGGCGGGGTTGTCCAGGTCCCGGGCCCGGATGAGCCGGCGGGTCGGCTCGTCGACTCCTGCGGCCTGCGCCATGGGTTCGTGCTGGGCCGCGACGAAGGCGCAGTCGGTGTACTCGGCGACCGTGAGGATCACGAGTTCGCGTGAACGGGCCGGGAGGCGCAGGGAGGTGAACTGGGCCCGGGCGAGCTCCACGAACGGTTTTACGGTGCCGGCCGAGTGGGACATCATCTTGACCATGGGGTCCGGCGGCAGCGCCGTCAGGTACTGACGGACGTCGTCGGGGAAGGACGCCGGGTCCGGGTCGGTCAGGCGGGGCATGGTGTGCTCCTGGGGTGCGTGGTCGGGGGCGTCAGCAGGCTTCGGCGGGGAGGTCGAAGCCGGTCTCGCTCAGGTGCGAGAAGCGGCCGTCCTCGGCGTGGGTGCCGAAGATCGCGATCTCGCGGTGCTGGGTGGAGCCGTCGGCCAGGGTGAGGTGGAAGACGTGCCGTTCGGCGTACGTCGTGCCGTCGCCGACCTCGTCGATGACGGTCACCGTGCCGCCGGTGATCCGGGGGCGGATGCCGGCGACCATGGCCGCGAACTCCTCGCGGGTCAGGACGTCGCCGTCGCTGCGGTGGGTGTAGTCGGGCGCGTAGTACCGGTCGAGGACCTCGTCCAGTGCGACGCCGGGCTCGGGCTCGAAGACCAGTGCCCGGAGGGCTTCGCTGATGCGGGCGCGTGTCATCCCAGGTGCTCCTTCGGGGGAGGGGCTATGTGGACCCTTGGGTCCGGATGCATCCGACCGTACCGGACTCGAGGGTCCGGTACGGCGTCCGGTGGCCTGTGGACCTCGTCACAGCCCGCGGACCGCGGCGCAAGCGGCGAGCAACCCGGTACCGCGAGTCCCAGGAAAACGAGACGACTCCCTGCCCGCCCCGCCCCGCCGCAATCTGGAGGCGTCGGAGAACGAACACCGAGACGGGAGCGACACCATGACGACGACACTGATCACCGGAGCCAACAAGGGGCTGGGGTACGAGACGGCGCGGCGCCTGATCGGGGAGGGCCACACCGTGTGGATCGGCGCCCGCGACGCCGAGCGGGGCCGACTGGCCGCCGAGCGGCTGGGGGCGTCCTTCGTCCAGCTCGACGTGACGGACGACGAGTCGGTCGCCGCCGCCGCGCGGACGATCGAGGCCGGCGGCAGCCTGGACGTGCTGATCAACAACGCCGGCATCGAGGTGCGCCGGCCGGACAACAGCGTCGTGCCCACCGTGGAGACCACCGCCGACGCGATGAGGACGACCTTCGACACCAACGTCTTCGGCGTCGTGCGGGTCCTCCACGCGTTCGTGCCGCTGCTCCGGAAGTCTCCAGCCCCGGTCGTGGTCAACGTCAGCAGCGGCCTGGCCTCGCTGCACCACGTCACGGACCCCGACCAGCCCGCCCACATGTTCCCGGGCCTGGACTACCCGGCGTCGAAGCTGGCCGTGAACATGATCACCGTCCAGTACGCGAAGGCGCTGCCGGACTTCCGGATCAACTCGGTGGAGCCGGGCTTCACCAAGACCGACCTGAACGGCAACACCGGGTTCCAGTCGGTCGAGGAGGGCGCCGAGGTCATCGTCCGCATGGCGCTCGTCGGCTCCGACGGCCCGACCGGCGGCTACTTCGACCGCAGCGGCGCGCTGCCCTGGTGACGGGAGGCTGTAGGCGGTATACCCGCGGGTCAAGCTGGCGCCATGACGGCGGATGCTCCCCTGGACGCAGACGAAGAGCGCTTCTGGCGTGCCCTGCAGCGCGTGATGACCGCGTTGCCGAAGGCTCTGGATGACGACCTTCTGAAGCCGACCGGGCTGACGCTGTCCGAGTACTCGGTGCTGATGTTCCTGTCGGAGGCCAGGGACGGCGAACTGCGGATGATCGACCTGGCCGAGCTCACCCGCCTGTCGGCCAGCCGTATCTCACGGGTCGTCGACTCCCCCAAGGCCCGCGGCTGGGTGGCCAAGCGACGGCACGAGGTGGACGCGCGAGGGGAGCGTGGCGACGTTGACGTCCGGTGGCCTGGAACGGCTGGAAGCCGCCTATCCGTCGCTCCTGGCCAGTGCGCGCAGGCGCGTCATGGACCACGTCGACTCCGCCTCCCTCTCGGGCATGGCCGTCCAGTTCGAAGGCGTCGCCGAGCACCTCGGCTGAGGGCCGGCGTCCGGCGTCCGGCGGCACAAACTCGGTGGCGGAAGCGGGCCGTCACGGACCACCATGCGGGGCATGAGCGACCAAGCGCCACGATGGACCCGGGCAACCGTCTACCCCGACATGTGGGTCGACCCGGACGACGACCCCCGCGACAGCGAAGGCCCCGGTCCGGAGGGTGAACTCGCCACCCTTCAGGACTACCTGACGAGCTACCGCATGACCCTGCGGATGAAGTGCCAGGACCTGGACCCGGAGCAACTGGCCCGTCGTTCGGTCCCACCGTCGACGATGTCGCTGCTCGGCCTCGTCCGGCACCTCGCCGAGGTGGAACGGGACTGGCGCAACTGGATCAGCGACGGCGAACCGCTGCCGAAGCTGTACGGCAGGCGGGACGCGGACTTCGACGACGCCGTCGCCGACCAGGCCGTGGTCGATGCCGCGTACCGCGATCTGGAACGCGAGCAGGCAGCGACCGACGCGGCGCTCGCGGCGCACCCGGACCTGGGCGAGCGTGTGGGGAAGGACGGGATCGCCGTCAGGGGGCTGCTGGTGCACCGGATCGAGGAGTACGCCCGGCACTGCGGGCACGCCGACCTGTTGCGCGAGTGCGTCGACGGCAGGGTGGGGCAGTGACGGGGGCCTGAGCCCTTCCTCCCCGGCACGCGGGTGATCACGCGGTGGCCGCCGTCCTTTTGGCCCGGGCCGGCCGGTCCCGGCCTGCCGCTCCCGGCCTACCGGCCCCGGACGGCCGCCCGGCTCGGTACGACCATCCTGGAGGTGTTGACCAGGGAGAGCCCGGCCAGTCCCAGCAGGGGAAGGACGCGCCACGGCGGGATCCTCAACACCTTTACCTCCGTGTGGTACGTGCTCGTGTCCACGTGCTGCCACAGGATCCGGCCGCCCGCGGGGACGTGGTCGGCGAAGTACACGCCGTACAGGACGAGGGCCACGCCGATCGCCGTGGGCGACGAGGCGCAGGAGCCGGTGCCGGCCGCCGATCGCCGGGACCACGGCGAACGCCTCGTTGAGGAAGCGCGTCGTACGGACCGGGACCAGGGCGAGGCAGAGGCCGAGCCCGATCATCGCGCACGCCGCCAGTACCGCGACCAGCGACGCCCCCGCGAACCCGCGCACCGCCCCACTCCCCGCGCTCCTCCGGCGCCACCCCGCCGGGCGTCGTCAACGCCAGCGACAGGGCGGATCCCCGGGAAGCGGCGTTGACGGGACCCGTACGCGGTACGGATCCCTGCGGCGACAGAAGATCCGCACAGCGCAGGGGAGACCCATGACCGTCTCACTGATCACCGGAGGCACCAGGGGCCTCGGCCGGGAGACCGCCCGCCGGCTGATCGAGCTGGGGCACACCGTGCACGTCGGCGGCCGCGACGCGAGCCACGGCCGCGCGGCCGCCGCCGAGCTCGGCGCCCACTTCGTCCCCCTCGACGTGACCGACGACGCCTCCGTCACTGCGGCTGCGGCCGACCTCACCCGCCGGGAGGGCCGGCTCGACGTCCTGGTCAACGGCGCCGGGGCGTTCGAGGGCGTGCGCGGGGCCGAGGAGGTCACCGCGGCCGTCATGCGCCACGTCTTCGAGACCAACGTCTTCGGAGCGGTGCGGATGACACACGCCTTCCTGCCCCTGCTGGCGGTCTCCGAGGCGCCCGTCATCGTCAACGTGAGCTCGGCGTTCGGCTCGTTCGGCCTGGTCACCGACCCGGGCCGCCCGGAGGCCCGCATCCTCCTGCCGGTGTTCGCGTCGTCGAAGGCGGCGCTGAACATGCTCACGGTGCAGTACGCCAAGGCCCTGCCCGGCCTGCGTGTCAACGCCGCCGAGCCCGGGCTGACCGGGGCGGACCCGTTCGGAACGGGCACCGGGACCGTGGGGGAGGGCGCCGAGGCGATCGTCCGGCTGGCGACCCTCGGCCCGGACGGCCCCACCGGCACCTTCTCCGGCCCGGACGGCGCACTGCCCTGGTGATCCCCGCGGTCGGCGTCGCGGTCAGCCAACGTTACGGTCCCGTCCCGCGAGCAGGCCCGCGGCCAGCTGCGCCACCATCAAGGCGGCCATGAGGACCAGCGGGACCCGCCAGCCGCCGGTGTGCTCGTAGAGCGCTCCGACCAGGAACGGGACGGGGATCGACAGCAGGTAGCCGGCGCTCTGCGCGAAGGCGGAGAGCCGCACCACCGTCGCGCTGTTCCGGCCGCGCAACCCGATCATCGTCAGGGCCAGCGGGAACGAGCAGTTGGCGACGCCCAGCAGCACGGCCCACACCCACGGCGCGGCAGCCGGTGCCGCCCACAGCCCCGCGTACCCGGCCAGCCCGAACACCCCGAGCACGACCGCGATGCCGCTCTGCCGCCGCAGCCTCCCCGCGAGGGCCGAGAGCGCGAAGGACAGCGGTACGCCCAGCAGTGAGGTGACGGCGAACAGCACGCCCGCGGTCCCGGCCGACAGCCCTGCGTCCCGGAACACCTGGGGCAGCCAGCCGATGACGACGTAGGCCGCCCCCGCCTGCAGGCCGAAGTACGCGGCCAGCGCCCATGCCGTGGGGGAGCGGGTCATCCGCACACCGAGTCCGGTCCCGGCGCCGGGTGGCCCGGGTGCGGGCTGCGGCGCCCGGTCCGCCGTACGGATGCGCGCCAGTACGAGCCACGGGGGCACGGCGGCGGCGGCGACCACGCCCCAGGCGCCCAGCCCCCACCGCCAGTCACCGCCGAAAGCCCCGGACAGCGGCACCGTGGCGGCCGCCGCGACCGAGGCGCCCAGGTTGAGGGCCATGGAGTACAGGCCGGTCATACGGCCGACCTGGTCGGGGAAGCGCTGCTTGACCACCACCGGCAGCAGCACGTTGGCCACGGCGATCCCGGCGAGCGCGAAGGCGCTGAGCGCCAGGAACAGCGCGGTGCCCCCGGCGAGGGGCCGCAGCACCAGCCCCACGGCGACCACGGCCGTGCCCGCCGCGACGACCGCCGAAGGTCCGTACCGGCGGGCGAGCCCGGGAGCGGCGAAGCCGACCAGGGCGAAGCAGAGCGCCGGCACGGAGGTGAGCAGCCCGGCGACGGCACCGCTCATCCCGAGGGCGGCGCGCGCTTCGGCCAGGACGGGCCCGAGGCTCGTGACGGCGGGGCGGAGGTTGAACGCCACCAGCAGCAGCGCCACCACCGCCAGGCCGCCGGTGCGGGCACCGGGCCGTGCCGGGTTCCGCCGTTCCGCGGACCGGTTCGGGACCCTCCGGCGTATAATCATGGGATGAGTCTACGTCCCGTGCCGCGTCCTTCCGGTCTCTTCGAGCAGGTCGTGTCCGGACTGCGCCGCCAGATCACCTCCGGGGCCTGGCCGGTGGGCTCGCGCATCCCGACCGAGCCGGAACTCGTCCGGCAACTGGGGGTGGCCCGCAACACCGTCCGCGAGGCCGTCCGCGCGCTCGCCCACAACGGGCTGCTGGACATACGCCACGGCTCGGGCACGTACGTCGCGGCGACCAGCGAGCTCGCCGGGGTGATGCAGCGCCGCTTCGAGGACGCCGGGCAGCGGGACGTGACCGAGGTGCGCGGCGCCCTGGAGTCGGCCGCCGCCGGCCTGGCCGCGACGCGCCGCACGGAGGACGACCTCGCCCGCCTCGGCACGCTGCTGGACCAGCGGGAACGCGCCTGGGCCTCGGGTGACCGGGACGCCTTCGTAGACGCGGACAGCGCCTTCCATCTCGCCGTGGTGGCCGCCTCGCACAACGAGGTGCTGGCCGAGCTCTACGCGGACCTGGGCCAGGTCGTCAGGGACTCGCTGAAGGAGCACTTCGGCGGCCGCGCGTTGCGCCCGGAGGACTACATGGACCACGCGCGTCTGCTGGACGCCGTCCGCGCGGGCGACGCGGCCGCGGCGGCCGGTGAGGCCGCCTCCCACACCTCGGGCTGCCGGTTCGGCGGCTGAGCCCGCCGGGCCTGCGGCCCGTCAGGCCGGCAACGCGCCCGTCCGGGTGGCTTCCTCCCTGAGCCGCGCGGCGGTCCTGGTGACGTCGTAGCCGGGTCCGACGCCGTCGACGAGGATGACCTCGCCGTCGAGATGGCGGGTGCGGAGCGGAAGGATCTCCTGGTAGGGGTTCGACCCGTACCAGGCCCGCGCCCGGTCCATGTCCGGGAACTCGATCAGGACGATCGTCCCGGGCCACCGCCCCTCGACGACCTCCACGGTCGCGCCATGGACGATGAAGCGGCCGCCGAAGGGGTCCAGGGTGTCCTGGATGCGCTCCATGTAGGTGAAGACCTCCTCGTGGGGCTGCGCGGGACGAAGGTGGCCGACGGCGTAGGCGGTCATGGCTGCTCCCTGGGGTCGTGGTGAGTGGTGTCCCGTGTCCGTCCTGCCGGACGTCCTTGATCCTGCCGGGCCCGTGCGGGCCGGTCGATGACGCCGGAGGTAATGGCGTCACGGGCGGCGATCTCGTCGACCCGGCGGCGTGCCACGGCTCGACCTCCGCCATCGCCGTCATGTGTGTCTTCATCCGACTTGTTTGTCATTGGATGACGCGACCCTGATATCGCTCACCGGCCGGCAGCTCGGCCGCGCCTCCACCCGGGCCGACGGCGGCTACACGCTGACCGCGCCCGGCGCCGGCTCGTACGTGCTCGTCGCCGCCGCCGACGGCCACCAGCCGCAGGCGTCCACCGTGGTGGTCGGCGAGGAGCCCGTCCCCTACGACGTGGTCCTGGCCACCGGCGGCACCGGCCAGGACGGCACCTTCGGCTTCCAGGACCTGCCCGCGGGCGACTTCACCCTGGCCGTCAACGCCACCGGCTACCGGCCGGCCGCACTGCCGGTCGAGGTCGCCGGCAACGGCCCCACCCACGTCGAGGTCCCGCTCCGCACCGGAGCCCGCCTGCAGGGCACCGTCCTCGGCGGCACCGCCCGCACACCACTGCCGGAGGCCCGCGTCACCCTGATCGACGCGGCCGGGAACGTGCTGGCCACCGCCACCGCCACCACCGGCACCGACGGGGCCTACGCCTTCGGCGACCTGGACGCCGGCGAGTACGCGCTGGTCGCCGGCGGCTACCCGCCGGTGGCCACCCAGGTCACCGTCGGCAACGACGCCACGGCCGGCCACCAGGACGGCTTCGACGTCGAACTCAACCACCCCGAGGGATGACGCGGTCGTCCCTCTGTGCGGACGGGTGCGAACTTCATCACATCCAGGTCATATCGGTACGGTTCGGGCGGGGCCGCGAGGCCCGATGCGGGACCGCCCCCAGGAGGCCGTCCGCGACCAGAGTGGCGGTCGCCCTCCCGGGTGGCGGCAACGGCCTGCAGCGGTCGCCTCCGCCTGGCCGGCCGGCCGACAACGGCGCGTCGCGTCACCGCACTTGGGGCATCGGGCACGCCAAGACCGCGGTGCGGAACGGCGTCGCGTCACGGCCGCGCGACGGTCCCCGAAGGCTTCCCCGTGAACCGTCCGGCCACGCGGGGACGTGGCCGCGCAGCGCCTGCCGAGGTCCTCGCCGCCCCGGCCGGACGTAGCCGACGTCACATCCCGTCCTGCCCAACCGTCCGCCCACACTGGGCAGTCAGCCCGGCCGGCAGCAACCCGATGGACGGAGTGACATGGGTCATACCCGAATATCCCGGCGCGCCCTGGCCGCCGCGGTCCTCGCAGGCGTGGCGGTCCCCGTGGCGGCAGGAGTCGCGACGGCGGAGGCCGCCGCCGCGACGCCCCAGGTGAGCTGCAGCTCGGCGGCGCCCGGACTGGCCGCGAAACTGCAGCGGGACATCACGTCGGCGCTGGAGGGCGGCACCGCCCGTACGGCCGTGTCCGTGCACGACCGCGCGACCGGCACGTCGTGCACCCTCCGCGCGGACCAGCACTTCGACTCCGCCAGTACGGTCAAGGTCACCGTCCTGGCGACCCTGCTGCGGGACGTGCAGCAGCACCACCGCCACCTCACCTCCCGTGAGGCCGGGCTCGCCACCGCCATGATCACGAAGTCGGACAACGACGCCACGACCGCGCTGTGGAAGCAGCTCGGCGTCGCCAAGGTCAACGACTTCCTGTCCGCCGCCGGGATGAGCCACACGGTGCCGGGCGGCGCCGGGGCCTGGGGTCTCACCCAGATCACCGCCGGGGATGAGCAGAAGCTGATGGACCTGCTCACGGCACCGAACGCCGTGCTCGGCGACAACGCGCGCGCCTACGCCCTCAAGCTGATGAACGAGGTCGTCCCCTCCCAGCGCTGGGGCACCCCCGCGGGCGCTCCGGACTCCGCGGTCGTCCACGTCAAGAACGGTTGGCTCTCCCGCGCCACCCACGGTTGGCGGGTGCACAGCCTGGGCGCCTTCACCGGCGGTGGGCACGACTACAGCATCACCGTCCTCACCGACGGCGACGCGACGATGGCCTCCGGCATCGCCACCGTCGAGGGCGTCTCCCGCGCGATCCACCAGGACCTCGACGCGGCCTAGGTGTATTGCCTTGTGAGGTTGGGGACGCGGCTGGCGGGTGGTTTGCCGTTCAGCGCGGTGTGTCCGCGGTGGTGATTGTAGGTGTGCAGCC
>NZ_JARAVL010000033.1:0-123115 GCF_033792725.1 Streptomyces sp. PA03-5A
GGAAACGCCCGGTTACATTCCGAACCCGGAAGCTAAGCCTTTCAGCGCCGATGGTACTGCAGGGGGGACCCTGTGGGAGAGTAGGACGCCGCCGAACAAATTTTGAGCCTCAGCCCCCGAGTTTCGACTCGGGGGCTGGGGCTTTTCTGCGTTGTCCCGCAATACGCAGAGCCGGCCGGATCCGGTGCCCGACTACAGTGGGGCGGTGCGCTACGACCTGGTCATCTTCGACAACGACGGCGTGCTCGTGGACAGCGAGCCGATCGCCAACCGCATCCTGGCGGGCCTGCTGACGGAGTTGGGCCACCCCACCACGTACGAGGAGTCCGTCCGCGACTACATGGGCTCCGCGATGCACCGCGTCCACGACCTCGTCGCCGAGCGCACGGGGCAGCGGCTGCCGGAGGACTTCGACGCCACGTACTACGCACGGGTCTTCGAGGGCTTCCGGCGTCAACTGGAGCCGGTACCGGGCGTGGCGACCGTGCTGGGGAAGCTGGCGGCGGACGGGGTGGCGTACTGCGTCGCGTCCTCGGGCAGCCACGAGCGGATCCGGGTGGCGCTGAAGAAGACCGGGCTGTACGGGTACTTCGACGAGGAGCGGATCTTCAGCGCCCAGGACGTCGGGTGCGGGAAGCCGGCACCCGACCTGTTCCTGCACGCGGCGCGCACGATGGGCGTGGCGCCGGAGCGGTGCGCCGTGGTGGAGGACAGTCCGCTCGGGGTGCAGGCCGCGGTGGCGGCCGGGATGGACGCGTACGGCTTCACGGCGATGACGCCGGCGGAGAAGCTGGCGGGAGCGGGAGCCGGGGCGCGGGAGTTGTTCGCGGACATCGCGGAGCTGCCCGCGAAACTGTTCGTGTGATCGATCTACCCGTCCGTAGCCTGCGGCCCTACGCTGCACGCTCATGGACGGCATCGACGGCGGATTGCGCCACGGACGGGCCTCGTTGGCCGTCAGTTTCTTCGCGCAGGGGGCGGCGTTCGCGCTGCTGGTGACCCGGATCCCGGCGCTGCAGGACCGTTACGGCATCAGTGACGCGCTGCTGCCCGTGTTCCTGGCCGCGGTGCCCGTCCTGGCGGGCGTGGGCAGCGTCGTCACCGAGCACCTGGTCAAGCGGGTGCGGCCGAGCGTGGTGCTGCGCTGGGTGCAGCCCGTGGTGTGCCTGGCGCTGCTGGGCGCCGGCGCAGGGGACGCGCTGTGGCAGCTGGCGACGGCGCTGGCCGTCTTCGGGATATGCGTCGGCGCCCTGGACGCGTCCATGAACATGCTCGGGGTGAGCCTGCAGCGCGCGTACGGGCGCAGCATCATGCTGGGCTTCCACGCCGCGTACAGCTTCGGCGGCATCCTGGGGGCGTCGCTGGCCTGGGCGGGGGCGCACTGGCACCTGTCGCTGGCGGTGCTCTACGGGCCGGTGGTCGCGGTGCTGATCCCGCTGACGCTGGTGGGCAGTCGCTGGTACGTCGACCAGAAGGCCGATGCCCCGGACGGGCAGGACGGGGCGGCTTCGCCGGCCGCGACCGCGGTGGCGATGCGGCTGCTGCTGCCGCTCTGCATGGTGATGGCCTTCGCGTACATCGGGGACTCCACCGTCTCCAACTGGAGCGCGAAGTACTTGCAGGACGTGCTCGGCAGCTCCGAGCAGTTGGCGACCGTCCCGTACAACGTCTACATGGTCACCACGCTCCTGGGCCGCGCGGTCGGCGACCTCGGGGTGCGGCGCTTCGGGGCGGCGGCGGTGGTGCGCGCGGGCGCGCTGGTGGCGGCGGCGGGCTTCGCGGTGGTCGCGGGCGCGCCGGGCGCGTGGGTGGGGATGGCAGGGTTCACGCTGCTGGGCCTGGGGCTGTGCGTGATCGTGCCGCAGACGTTCGCGGCCGCCGGGCGGCTCTTTCCGGGGGCGTCGGACACGGCGATCGCGCGGTTGAACATCTTCAACTACGTGGGATTCCTGGTCGGTTCGCCCCTGGTGGGCGCGCTGGGCGACGTGTGGAGCTACCGGGGGGCGATGCTGGTCCCGATGCTGCTGGTGACGGCGACGCTGCTGTACGCCCGCTCGTTCGGGGCGGAGCCCGCCCGATACGGTGTCGACCATGAGCGGCCGCGCACAGCTGATGTGGGACGAGCAGGTAACGGGCTATGACTTCGGTCGCGGCCATCCGATGGACCCGGTGCGGCTCGCACTGACCATGGGGCTGGTCCGGGCCTTCGGTCTGGACCGGGCGGTGACCGTGGCCGCGGCCCCCGCGGCCGGCGACTCGACGCTGCGCCTGGTGCACGACGCGGAGTACGTGGCGGCGGTACGCCGGGCCTCCGCCGACCCCAAGGGCATGACGGAACTGGCGTACGGCCTTGGCACCGAGGACACCCCGGCGTTCGAGGGCATGCACGAGGTCTCGGCGCTGATCGCGGGCCAGTCGGTGGGGGCGGCCGAGGCGGTGTGGCGCGGCGAGGTGACGCACGCCGTGAACTTCGCGGGCGGGCTCCACCACGCGATGCCCGGGATGGCCTCGGGGTTCTGCGTCTACAACGACGCCGCGCTGGCCGTCGCCCGGCTGCTGGAGCTGGGCGCGGAGCGCGTCGCGTACGTGGACGTGGACGTGCACCACGGGGACGGCGTCCAGACGGCCTTCTGGGACGACCCGCGCGTGCTGACGATCTCGCTGCACGAGCACCCGCGCACGCTCTTCCCGCAGACCGGCTGGCCGGAGGAGACCGGCGGCCCGGAGGCGGAGGGCGGCGCGGTGAACGTGGCGCTGCCGGCCGGCACCGGGGACGAGGGCTGGCTCAGGGCGTTCGACGCGGTCGTCCCGGAGCTGCTCGCGGCCTTCCGGCCGCAGGTGCTGGTGACCCAGCACGGGGCGGACACGCACTTCGAGGACCCGCTGGCGCACCTCGCGGTGAGCCTGGACGCGCAGCGGGCGGTCGCGGAGGCGCTGCACGGCCTGGCGCACGAGCACGCCGAGGGCCGCTGGGTCGCCCTGGGCGGGGGCGGTTACGCGGTGGTCGACGTGGTGCCCCGGACGTGGACGCACCTGGTGGGCATCGCCGCCGGGCAGCCGGTCGCGCCGGAGGCGGCGACGCCCGAGGAGTGGCGGGCGGAGGTGTACCGCAGGACGCGGCAGATGGGGCCGCTGCGGATGACGGACGGCCGGGACGCGGCGTTCACCGGCTTCCACGACGCGGGGTACGACCCGGCGGACCGGCTGGACCAGGCGATCCTGGCGACCCGGCGGGCGGTCTTCCCGCTGCACGGGCTGCTGGCCTAGGTGTACTCGGTCAGGCCTTGGGCACGGCCGGGCCCTGCGAGGGGCGGTCGGGCGCCGGCCCGCAGCAGCTCCGCCGCACGTTCGGCGATGGCGTAGACCGTGGCGTTGGTGTTGGCCGAGACCGGGGCCGGCATCACCGAGGCGTCGGCCACGCGCAGACCGTCGACACCGCGCACCCGCAGGGCGCGGTCGACGACGGCGTACGCGTCGGTGCCGATGCGGCAGGTGCCCGCGTAGTGGTTGCAGGAGCGCAGGTTGCGGCCGAGGTAGGCGCGCAGCTCGGTGCCGCCGGTGGTGTCCGGGCCGGGGAGGACCTCCTCGCCGTACCAGTCCGCCAGCGCGGGGCCGGAGGCGAGCTCCCGGGCCGCGTCCAGGCCCCGCACCATCGTGTCGAGGTCGCGGATGTCGGCGTAGTAGCGGGGGTCGATGAGCGGTGGGGCGCCGGGGGCGGTGCCGGAGAGCCGGACGGTTCCGTGGCCGTACGGCGCCATGAGGGCGACCGTGATCGTCCAGCCTTCGCCGACGGCCGGCCCGGGCAGGCTCTCCTCGCGGATCGGGACGTCGACGACCTGCAACTGCACGTCGGGGCCCGGTGCGTCGGGCCGGGTGCGGATCAGGCCCTGGACCTCGCCGTGGTTGTTGGCGCCCGGCGGGACGGGGCGGGGGGCCCGTACGACGACGCCGCAGGCCACGTGGTCCAGCAGGTGGGAGCCGACGCCGGGCAGGTGCACGGCGGTGGGGATGCCCCAGTGGCGCAGGTGGTTGCGGGGGCCGATGCCGGAGAGCATGAGCAGTTGCGGGGTGCCGACCGCGCCCGCGGCCAGGACCACCTGCCCCGACGGGGAGCAGCGGGCGGTGCGCAGCCCGCCGTCCACGGCGTACTCCACGCCCGTGCAGCGTTCCCCGGTCAGGAGGACCCGGTGCGCCAGGGCCCCGGTCAGCACGTGCAGGCCCGGCCGGTGCCGTGCCGGGCGCAGGTAGGCCGTGGCGGCGTCCTGGCGTACGCCGTCGGCGATGCTGAGGTCGCCCCAGCCGAACCCCTCCTCCAGGCCGCCGGCGAGGTCGCCCGCCTCCGGGTGGCCGGCGTCGACGGCGGCGCGCAGGAAGTCCCGGGCGACGGGGTGGCGGTCGGCGGCGGGGCCGACCCGCAGGGGTCCTTCCATGCCGCGCAGTTCCGGGTCGCGGCCCGGGACGCCGGTGAGGTCCTCACTGCGGCGGAAGCAGGGCAGCAGGTCGTCCCAGCCCCAGCCCTCGGCGCCCTCGGCGGCCCAGGCGTCGTAGCCGGAGCGGTGGCCGCGCAGGAAGTTCATGGCGTTGATGGCCGAACTGCCGCCCAGGCCGCGGCCGCGGGGCCACGGCACCGCGAGGCCGGTCCCGGTCTGCGGCACGGTGCGGTCCGCCCAGTCCAGGGGGGTGCCGAGCAGGCCGGGCCAGGCCGCGGGGACGGAGACCTCCGGAGGGCGGCCTGCCCCGCCGGCCTCCAGGAGCAGCACGCGGGCCGTGTCGTCCTCGGAGAGGCGGGCGGCGAGCACGCACCCCGCGGATCCCGCCCCCACCACGACGTAGTCGAACTCGCCCGTGTCGGAGGAGATGTCGGCCACGGGGGCTCTCCCATCGCTGTCGCGCGCTATGTCCGTATTGTACGGAGGGTTTCGCCGGGTACGCCGACCCGAACGGCCGCCCCCCGGGAGTGATGTCCGGGTCGTTCCGGCACGTGAGGGGGGCGGGGGAGGCCACCATCGGCGCGTGGTGACTGTCGGCGCGCTGCGGGCGCATCTGGTGGGGGCGGGTATCGCGGGGGTCGTGACGACACCGCGGGAGAAGAGCCTGCGCAGCTATCGGCTGTTCGCCGCGGGTGATCCGCGGCAGACGCTGGGGCTGGAGCCGGCGCGGGCTTGGACGCAGTCCGGTCTCCTGCGGTTGATGGCCGACCGATGTGGGGTTTCGCCTGACCCGGGGCACACTTCCGGGCAGGATGTGATCGACCCGGACCGCACGCTCGCGGGGCTCGAGGCCTTCGCCGGCCGGCTGAAGGAGGCCGCGCGGCGCAGGGAGCCCGTGCTCATCGGTACTGGTCACCCGCATCGGCTGCTCGGCTTCTACGCCGGATTGGCGGCCGGGTTGTCGGCGGCGGGATGTCCCGTCCTCACCCCATCGCATGGCCGATGTATCGACATGGCGACGCAATTCGGCCTACGCACGCACAACCTCTGGTACGTAGGGGGCGTCGCGACGGTCCGGGATGCGCCGGGTGAGGGCGCCCGTGGTGCGCCGGCGGTACACACGCACTCCCCGCTCCCGGTTCGGGCCGCGCTGGCCGGTGCGGCAGGACGCGGGGGACTGCTGCCGAGCCTCGTGGTGGGAGACCACGGCTGGGTCTGCGGAGCAGGTCAGCTGGGCATCGAGGCCATCGGGCTGGCCGATGCGGACGACCCCGCGGTCTTCGTCGCCGAGGCGGAGGGCAGGGTTTCGGTCGTGGTTCCGCTTGATGACGCTGTGCGGTCCGATTACTACCGACCGCTTACGCGCTATGTACTCAATCGAGCGTGTCTGTCACAGTAGTCAACCGATCGCTACTCCTCTTCCCCACTTGCATCACCCGCACCTAATCTGGGGAGGAGCGCACGTGCGAGAGGGAGTCACCGGAGGGGAAGCCGGTGCCCGTCATGTGCGGAAGGTTCAGGTGTGTCATGGCTTCAAGCGAGAGGCCTCTCAACGAGGTCGTGTTCCTGACCGTGGCAGAGGTCGCCGCGGTGATGCGAGTGTCCAAGATGACCGTGTACCGGCTGGTGCACAGCGGTCATCTGCCGGCGATCCGGGTGGGGAGGTCCTTCCGGGTGCCGGAGCAGGCCGTCCATGACTATCTTCGGGAGTCCTACGTGGGGGTGGGGGAAACTGCCTGACGACCGCCTCGGTTTCTACTCGGCGCTTGCGGACGGGTAGGCTGTGCCGACGTAGGTCGTGTGGGCTCGGACGCCCCGCACCGAGTGAAAACGAAGCGAGGGTAGTCGTGGGCTCTGTCATCAAGAAGCGGCGCAAGCGTATGGCCAAGAAGAAGCACCGCAAGCTGCTGAAGCGTACGCGTGTGCAGCGTCGCAACAAGAAGTAAGCGAGCTACGCGTCGCACTTCACTGCCCTCCCGCCCCCACGGACCGTGGGGGCGGGAGGGCAGTCGCGTTCCCGGGGGGACCGCCGGCCGGGCCCTCCTTGACGGTGCTCGTACGTTCGGGCGTCATCACGGCGCAACATCGAACCGATACGGTGCGTACATGCGGTGCGAGGGAAGGCGCTGATCTTGGGCAAAGTGGTGCTCGTGACCGGAGTCGCCCGCCAGCTCGGCGGCCGGCTGGTACGACGCGTGATGCGCGACCCCGACGTCGACCGGGTGATCGGGGTCGACACGATGCCGCCCCCGCACCATCTGGGCGGCGCGGAGTTCGTCCGTGCCGACATCAGGCACCCGATGATCGCGAAGGTGCTGGCGGAGCGCTCGGTGGACACGGTGGTCCACATGGACGTCAGCGGCACGCTGCCCGGCCGGAGCAGCCGGACCGCGGTCAAGGAGACCAACGTCATCGGCACGATGCAGCTGCTGGGCGCCTGCCAGAAGGCCCCGACGGTGCGCCGCCTGGTGGTGAAGTCCACGACGAGCGTGTACGGCTCGGCGCCCCGTGACCCGGCGGTCTTCACCGAGTCCATGCCGCCCAAGTCGCTGCCCAGCGGCGGCTTCGCCAAGGACGCGGTCGAAGTCGAGGGATACGTACGCGGCTTCGCACGGCGTCGCCCGGACGTTGCCGTATCGGTTCTGCGGTTCGCCAACATCCTCGGCCCGCGGGCCGACACCCCGCTCGCCGAGTACTTCGCGCTGCCGGTGCTGCCGACCGTGCTCGGCTACGACCCGCGGCTGCAGTTCGTGCACGAGGACGACGTCGTCGACGTCCTGATGCTGGCCCTGCGCGACGAGCGCAACGGGACGATCAACAGCGGCACGTTCAACATCGCAGGTGACGGGGTGCTCCTGCTGTCGCAGACCGCGCGACGGCTGGGGAAGCCCACGGTGCCGGTGCTGCTGCCCGCCGTCACCTGGGTGGGCCAGATGCTGCGCACCGCCGGCGTCACCGACTTCTCGCGCGAGCAGATCCGGCTGCTCACCCACGGCAGGGTCGTGGACACCACGCAGATGCGCGAGACGCTCGGCTTCACCCCGAAGTACACCACCGCCGAGACCTTCGGCGACTTCGCCCGCAGCCACGGCCACGGCCTGCTGCCGCCGGACCGGCTCGCCGAGGCCGTCGACCGGCTCGCCGCGCTGGTCCCCGCGGGCGGCCCCCGAGGACTGAGCTCGTGAGCAATGCTGCGAGGAGGAACCGCACCATGGCGGACGCCAAGGTCATCCCGTTCGATGAGGACACGCGGACGCGGAGGGGGGCACCGCGGTCGCGTGGGCGGGCCGCGGCCCGCGGAAAGGCGGGCGGCGACACCGGGAACGCGGTGGCCGCGCTGCCGGTGGAGGAGCGTGCCGTACGCGTCGCCGCGGAGCCCGACGCCGTCCAGGACGCCGTGACGGCCTCTGCGGACACCCCCGGCACCGATGGTGCCGGTGAGGCGTCCGAGGGCGTGCAGGCCGCGGCGGAGGGCGCTGAGGGGCACCCCGGCACACCGGGCGGCCCGCTGGTCGCCGCGCTCGGCTCGGCCGCGGACCGGCTGCTGGGCGGGCCCTGGGAGCGCCGGGTGGCGCACGGTCTGGCCTTCCTGCGCCGCCGGATCACCGGCGACTACGAGGTCGACGACTTCGGCTACGACGAGGAGCTCACCGACCAGGTCCTGATGTCGCTGCTCCGGCCGCTGTACGAGTCGTACTTCCGGGTCGAGGTCAAGGGCATCGAGAACATCCCGGCCGAGGGCGGTGCCCTCGTGGTGGCCAACCACTCCGGGACGCTGCCGATGGACGGGCTGATGATGCAGGTCGCCGTCCACGACCACCATCCCGCGGGGCGGCACCTGCGGCTGCTGGCGGCGGACCTGGTGTTCGTGCTGCCGCTCGTCAACGAGCTGGCCCGCAAGGCCGGGCACACCCTCGCCTGCGCGGAGGACGCCCAGCTGCTGCTCGAACGCGGCGAGGTGGTCGGCGTGATGCCCGAGGGCTTCAAGGGGCTCGGGAAGCCCTTCTCCGAGCGCTACAAGCTGCAGCGCTTCGGGCGGGGCGGCTTCGTCGCGACCGCGCTCAAGACCGGGGTGCCGATCGTCCCGTGCTCGATCGTGGGCGCGGAGGAGATCTACCCGATGGTCGGCAACGCCAAGACGGTGGCCCGGCTGCTGGGCTTCCCGTACTTCCCGGTGACGCCGACGTTCCCGTGGCTGGGGCCGCTGGGCATGGTGCCGCTGCCGACGAAGTGGACGATCCAGTTCGGCGAGCCGATCCCTACGGACGGCTACGCGCCGGAGGCGGCCGAGGACCCGATGCTGGTCTTCAACCTGACCGACCAGGTACGCGAGACCATCCAGCACACCCTCTACAAGCTGCTGGTGCAGCGCCGCTCGGTCTTCTTCTGAGGTTCCGGGCCTTCCGTCCGGCCCGCAGGAGCCGGACACGGCGGTGGGCCGGGGCATGGCGCCCCGGCCCACCGCCGTGAGGTCCCCGCTCAGTCGCCCCTGTCGTCCTCGGCGCTGAGCCCGAGACCCGGGAGCAGCCCGGGCAGCAGCGGCGGGAGGGTGACCGACGGCTGGGTGCCGTCGCCGCCCGAGGTGCTGCCGGTCGGCGTGGGGTCGAGCAGATCGCCGGTGCCGCCGATGAGGCCGCTGTCCGAACTGCGCGACGCCGAAGGGCTGGCCTTGTCGCCGCCGCGCTCGTCGGCGGACCCGCTCGCGGAGCCGCTGACCGAGGGCGAGGGCCCGCGGGTGCCGCTCGCGGAGCGGTCGCCGCTGCCCGGGACGCCGTGGCCGTCACCGTGGCCGGAGCCGGTGGAGGGCGGCAACAGCCTCTGCAGCGGGGCCACTTCGTCCTCTATGGCGTCGAAGACGGAGGTGACCTTGTTGCCCACGTCGTCGAGCCGGGAGGGGAGCTTGCCGCGCAGCTCGGTCCAGCCCCTGCGGTGGTTGCTGGAGAACGCGGAGAGCGTCTCGATCGGCTGCAGCGAACCGTCCTTGCGGTACGCGGCGGCGAGCAGCCGGTGGCCCTCGGAGGCCTCCTGCTGCATCCCCGACAGCGCCCTGCGGATCTCGCCCACCGACTCGTCGTCGAGCTCGCCGCCCCGGCCGCGTTCCATGAGGCGGCGCGCCTCCTGGAGCCGGGTGGAGGCGAGGTCGAGGTAGACCTTGCCGCGGTCGGCGTCGTCGTCGGCGAGGTTGAGGCGCATGTCCTCCATGCCCCGTTTGAGGCCGTAGAGGGTGTCGCCGGGCAGCGCGTCCGTGCTCGCGGCGGCGACGCCGCCGAGGGCGCCGGCCGCCACACCGACGGAGAGGCCGCCGGCGGCGAGCCTGCGCGACCACGCGGAACGCGGCTTCAGCTTGCCGAGACCGCGGCCGTCGGCGCGGTGCGCGCCCCGGCCGCCGTCGCGTTGTACGGGAACCGTCAGGGTGCCGTCGGCGAGCGCGGCCTCCATGGCGGCGATCAACTGGGCACGCTGGACGGTCTTGGTCTCCGGGTCCAGCGTCGGTCGCGGTACGTCCCGCAGGGCGTCCGCCAGGGCCAGGAACGCGCCCTGGCCCGGATCCGCATGCCGGTCCGCGGCGTGGGCGCCGTGCTGTACGCCGGCACCCGTCTGGGGGCCTTCGCCCTCGAGGGCGTCGGCGAAGGCGTTAGCCCGCCGGTGCGCCGTTGGATTCGCGATCACGGGCGGCACCTCCTCTCGTCATCCACCTCGACTCCCCGTAGTGCCTTCAAGGTTGTGCACCTTGAGCCTTTCCACCCGATCGAGTGATCGGAAGCGGGCAGAGCACGGCATTGGGGGGTCCGCATGTGATGCAACGAGTGCCGCCCGAGTTGGGTTACGCAGTCATGATGATCGGACCGTGGAGGCAGTCGCAAGATGAAGATCCATCCATCGCGCTATCGCGCGTCGTCGGGGAGGAGCCGGGCGAGGGTCCGTACGGCGCGGTACTGCAAGGTCTTGATCGCGCCCTCGTTCTTGCCCATGATGCGGGCCGTCTCGGCGACCGAGAGCCCCTGCAGGAAGCGCAGCGTCACGCACTCCTGCTGTTGGGGGTTGAGCTTGCGGACGGCCCTGAGCAGCGACTCGTTGGACAGCGCCTCCAGGACGCAGTCCTCCGGGCTGGGCTCGACCTCGTTGGCGTCGAGCATCTCCCCGGTGGTCACCTCCAGCCGGAAGCGGCTGGACTTGAAGTGGTCGGCCACCAGGTTGCGCGCGATGGTGACCAGCCACGCGCCGAAGTCACGCCCCTGCCAGGTGAAGGTGCCGATGCGGCGCAGGGCGCGCAGGAAGGTCTCGCTGGTCAGGTCCTCGGCGGTGGCCTTGCCCCCGACGCGGTAGTAGATGTAGCGGTAGACGGTGTCCGAGTAGTGGTCGTAGAGGCGCCCGAAGGCCTCGGTCTCGCCGGCTTGGGCGCGCTCGACCAGGTCCATCATGCGTCCGCTGTCACTGTCGGCCGCCGGCCGGCGCGGGGTGGCGCCCGTGGACCGGTCGGCCTGCTGGGTGCTGCGGGACCGTCTGCCGACCGTGGCCCGGCCGTCGGCCAGCGCGTAGGCGCGGCCGGCGGGCGCTGCCGCCGTGGCGAGTGCGGGGACGAGCACGGCGTGCGCGGGGACAACGCGCAGCAGGTGCTCGGCCACCAGTGCGCGCAGCGTAGCCAGGCCAGAGGCGTCAACCCCGGTGTGTGGGTACACGGGACTCCCAGAGGCAGAACTTCCATCACGTGCAGTACGGAACCGTTCACCCGTCGTAGGGACGTGTGGGTACCGGCTTGCGTCTGAGGAGAATAACGCTTCGTACAGGCGACGCTACACCGAGTTGCTGAAATCGTCGGTTCCGCCCACTCTCTGGCGGAATGGTGATCGATCAATTATCGAACACCGGAACAGTGTTGACCACATAGCGTCGTGAAATGCTCGCGTGGAGAGCGTGTTGTGGCTGTGTGGCTCACCGTGAACTGACGGGGCGCCAGGGGGGTGACCCGGGCGTGTCGCCCGCGTCCCTAGCGGCGGCGGCGCTGCAGGGCCATCGCGGCGGCGGCGCCGCCCGCCACGGCGCCCACGCCTGCGGCCGCAGGGATGCCGATTTTCACCGCCTTGCGACCGGTGCGGTAATCGCGCAGCCGCCAGCCCTTTTCGCGCGCGTGTTTGCGCAGCCGCGTATCGGGATTGATCGCATATGGATGTCCGACGAGCGACAGCATCGGGATGTCGTTCGACGAATCGCTGTACGCGGCGCAGCGCGAGAGTTCGAGTCCCTCCGCGGCGGCGAGGGCCTTGACGGCCTCGGCCTTGGAGGGGCCGTGCAGGGGCTCGCCGACCAGCCGGCCGGTGTAGAGGCCGTCGACGTGCTCGGCGACGGTGCCGAGGGCACCGGTGAGGCCGAGCCTGCGGGCGATGATCGTGGCCGTCTCCACCGGGGCGGCCGTCACCAGCCAGACCCGCTGCCCGGCGTCGAGGTGGGCCTGGGCGAGCGCGCGGGTGCCGGGCCAGATCTTGTCCGCCATGTACTCGTCGTAGATCTCCTCGCCGATGGACATGAGTTCCTCGACGCGGTGCCCCTTGATGATCGAGAGCGCGCTCTCCCGCACCTCCTGCATGTGCTCGGGGTCCTCGGACCCGGCGATCCGGAAGTACGCCTGCTGCCACGCGAAGCGCGCGAGGTCACGGCTCTGGAAGAACTTCCGCTTGTACAGGCCGCGCCCGAAGTGGAAGATCGCGGCGCCCTGCATCACGGTGTTGTCCAGGTCGAAGAAGGCGGCCGCGTGCGGATCGCCGACCACGGGGAACGCGGGGACGCCCGCCAGGTCGTCCTTGTTCTCCACGGGTGCCGCGAGCGCGGCCTCCGCCGCGGCCTCGCCGGCCAGCACGCTGCGCGCGGTGGCGGAGCGCTTACGGGGGGTGAGCCATCGCAGAGCGGCCATGGGGCGAGCATAGCCAGTCCGTTGGGCAACTCCGGTGCACCGATGGAGCAGGTGAATGAACTCCTCGCGACGAGGGTGTTACCGCGGGTCGGGAGTTGACGGAGGCAGAATGGCCGGCATGAGCCCTCTGTTCGGACGCGATGCCCGCAATGCCCGGAGAAACCCGGCGGATCGGACGGTCACGCTGATCGCCAAGCCCGGCTGCCACCTGTGCGACGACGCCCGGACGGTGATCCGCAGGGTCGTCGACGACCTGGGCGCGCGCTTCGAGGAGAGGGACATCACGCGCGACGAGGAGTTGCACGACCGGTACTGGGAGCAGATCCCGGTCGTCCTCATCGACGGGGAACAGCACACCTTCTGGCGTGTCGACGAGGGCCGGCTGCGGCGCGGGCTGGGCGCCTGAGGGCCCTGGTGCGACAGGTGGGCGATTTGCGCGTGTTCCTCTGGACGCGGGTGCTCGATTACCATCAAGGCGTTTTGTGTAGTGCGGGGGTGCGTGAGTAAGGATGGTGACTGCGTGCTCCCGGGCAGACTTCAGGCGCGCGGCGGCTTCGCCGTGGTCGATCTGGAGGCCACCGGTTCCAGTTCGCGGCGCCACCGGGTGGTCGAGCTGGCCGTGGTGCTCCTCGACAGCGACTTCGGGCACGAGGGCGAGTTCTCGACCCTCGTCGACCCCGAGGGGCCGGTCGGCCCCACCCACATCCACGGCATCGAGCCCCGCCACGTCGAGGCGGTCGGCGCACCCCTGTTCGGGCAGATCGCCCCGAGGCTGCTGGGGCTGCTGCGCGGGCGGGTGCTGGTGGGGCACAACGTCGGCTGCGACCGCGCGTTCCTGGCGGCGGAGTACGCCCGGCTCGGCGTGGAGTTCCCCGTCGTCCCCGAACTGTGCACCATGCGGATGGCCGCGCTGCGGGAGACCGCCCCGGGCGGGCTGAGCCTGCTGGCGTGCGCCGAGGCGGCCGGACTGACCGGCTGGACCGCGCACACGGCGCTGGGGGACGCCCGTACGACGGCCCGGCTCTTCGCCTCGTACGTCCCGGACCACCCGGGTGGACCCGCGCAGACCGAGAAGGCGCTGGCGCGCGCGGCGGTGGTCGAGTGGCCGCAGTTGGCCGGAGCGGACGCGCTGTGGGTGGGGCGCCGGGGTGCGGACCGGGCGCCCGCGTGGAACGTTCCGTCGCAGCAGAAGGTTTCTTACGCCCGTAATGGGGGTGCGTGATGCCGGTCACTTCCCCCGGGCAAATCGGACACCATCTTTGTGCACGCGTTCACAAAGACATAGCCTGGCGTGCACGGGGCGGTCCCAACGACGGGTGCCGCCCGCAGCCCAGCTCTACCCGCAGGAGCATCGTGGCAACTGGCCGAACTCACCGACCGGCGACCCGCAGCCGAGGGATTCCCGAGGCCACCGTCGCCAGGCTCCCGCTGTACCTGCGGGCCCTGACCGCGTTGTCCGAGCGATCGGTGCCCACCGTGTCCTCGGAGGAGCTCGCGGCCGCCGCCGGGGTGAACTCGGCCAAACTGCGCAAGGACTTCTCCTACCTCGGTTCGTACGGAACCCGCGGGGTCGGCTACGACGTCGAGTACCTCGTGTACCAGATCTCCCGCGAGCTGGGCCTCACCCAGGACTGGCCGGTCGTCATCGTCGGCATGGGAAACCTCGGGGCCGCGCTCGCCGGGTACGGCGGCTTCGCCTCCCGGGGCTTCCGCATCGCCGCGCTCATCGACGCGGACGTCCAGCTCACCGGACGGCTCATCGCCGGGCTGCCCGTGCGGCACGCGGACGAGCTGGAGGGCATCGTCCACGACAACCAGGTGTCCATCGGCGTGATCACGACGCCGGCCGGGGCCGCCCAGGAGGTCTGCGACCGCCTGGTGGGCGCCGGGGTCACCTCGATCCTCAACTTCGCCCCGACCGTGCTGACCGTCCCCGACGGGGTCGACGTCCGCAAGGTCGACCTCTCCATCGAGCTGCAGATCCTCGCCTTCCACGAGCAGCGGAAGGCCGGCGAGGAGCTGGAGGGCAGCCTCGCGGCGCCCCCGGTGGCGGCCAAGGCGGCCCGCGACGGCGGCCGCCGTCCAGGACCTGACGGGGACGTCCCCGCCGTGATGCCGGCATGAGCCTCCTCGTCGTCGGACTGAGCCACCGCACCGCCCCCGTCAGCGTCCTGGAGCGCGCGGCGCTCGGTGAGGACACCAAGGGCAAGCTGCTGCTGGACGTCATGGCCGCCGAGCCCGCCGGTGAGGCCGCGGTGCTGTCCACCTGCAACCGCATCGAGCTGTACGCGGACGTCGACAAGTTCCACGCCGGTGTCGCCGAGCTGTCCACGCTGCTGGCGCGGCACAGCGGGGTCGGTCTCGACGAGCTGACCCCGCACCTGTACGTGCACTACGAGGACCGGGCCGTCCACCACCTGTTCTCGGTCGCCTGCGGCCTGGACTCCATGGTCGTCGGCGAGGGCCAGATCCTCGGCCAGATCAAGGAGACCCTGGGGCTCGGCCAGGAGCTGCACACCGCGGGCCGGTCCCTGAACGACCTGTTCCAGCAGGCGCTGCGGGTCGGCAAGCGCGCGCACTCCGAGACCGGGATCGACCGGGCCGGGCAGTCGCTGGTCACCTTCGGCCTGGAACAGATGGCCGAGGCCGTCGGCGGCGTCCCCTTCGAGGAGTGGGGCAAGGGCAAGCGCGCCCTGGTCGTCGGCGCCGGCTCGATGAGCTCGCTCGCCGCGGCCACCCTCGCCCGCGCGGGGGCGGGCGAGATCGTGGTCGTCAACCGCACGCAGGAGCGCGCCGAGCGCCTCGCCGAAAGCGTCGGCGGCCGCGCCGCGTCCATGGAGGACCTGGCCGGCGAGCTGTCGTACGCCGACATCGTCGTGTCCTGCACCGGGGCGACCGGCCTGGTGCTCACCGCCGACACCGTCGCCCGCGCCACGCTCTCCCGGGCCCTGCGCTCCGGCGGCGAGACCGTCGCGCCCATCGGGATGCTCGACCTCGCCCTGCCGCGCGACATCGACCCGCTGGTGCACTCCCTGGACGGCGCCCACGTCACCGACCTGGAGACCATTGCCGCGGCCGCTGCCGACGCCCCGATGGCCGCCGACGTCGACGAGGTGCGAAAGATCGTTTCCGCTGAGGTGGCCGCCTTCGGTGCCGCCCAGCGTGCCGCGCACATCACGCCGACCGTCGTCGCCCTGCGCGCCATGGCCGCCGACCTGGTCGCCACCGAGCTGGCGCGCCTCAACGGCCGCCTCCCCGACCTGGACGAACGGCAGCGCGCGGAGGTCACCCAGACCGTGCGCCGCGTCGTCGACAAACTCCTGCACGCGCCTACTGTGCGGGTCAAGCAGCTCGCGGGCGAGCCCGGCGGGGCCGGGTACGCCGACGCGCTGCGTGAACTCTTCGACCTGGACCCCCAGGCGGTCGCCGCGGTCAGCAGGGCCGACTCACCGGGCACGCCGGTGATCCCCTCCGCGGCCGTCCCGCCGGCGGTGTCGGCTGCTTCAGCAACGAGTGACTCGAATCGAGGGCGGGCATGACGAGCCCAACCGCACTGAAACTGGGAACCCGGCGCAGCGCGCTGGCGCTGGCGCAGTCCGGCATGGTGGCCGAGCAGGTCCGCCGGATCACCGGCCGTGACGTGGAGCTGGTGGAGATCACCACCTACGGTGACGTCTCGCGTGAGCACCTGGCGCAGATCGGCGGTACCGGCGTCTTCGTCTCCGCCCTGCGCGACGCGCTGCTGCGCGGCGAGATCGACTTCGCCGTCCACTCCCTCAAGGACCTCCCGACCGCCGACCCCGAGGGCCTCACCCTCGCCGCGGTCCCGCTGCGTGAGGACCCGCGCGACGCGCTGATCGCGCGCGACGGCCTCACCTTCGAGCAGCTGGCCGCCTCCCCCCGGGGCGCCCGCATCGGCACCGGCTCGCCGCGCCGCATGGCGCAGCTGAACGCCTGGGCCCACTCGATGGGGGTGCGCGTGGAGACCGTGCCGATCCGCGGCAACGTGGACACGCGCATCGGATATGTTGCCTCAGGCGACCTCGACGCCGTCGTGCTCGCCGCTGCCGGACTCAGCCGGCTGGGCCGCCTCGCGGAGGCCACCGAGCTGATCTCCTGCGACGTCGTGCTGCCCGCTCCCGGACAGGGGGCGCTGGCCGTCGAGTGCTCTGCGGACGACGCAGGGCTCGCCGGCGTGCTCGCCGAGCTCGACGACCCGTTCACCCGGGCCGCCGTGACCGCCGAGCGCGCACTGCTCGCCGCCCTCGAGGCCGGCTGCTCCGCGCCCGTGGGCGCGCTGGCCGACCCCGTCGTGGACGGGCAGATCACCGAGCTGCGCCTGCGCGGTGTCGTCGGGACCACCGACGGCTCCTCGCTGGTGCAGATGTCCATCACCGGTCCGACCCCCGCCTCCCGGGACGAAGCCGTGGCCCTCGGCCACGAGCTCGCCACCGAGATGCTCGCCAAGGGTGCGGCCGGTCTTATGGGGGAGCGCGAACTTTGAGCCCCACCGCCGCCGCAGCGACCAACACGACCGCAGACGCCACCGCGGCCGGGCCGGCAGGACCGGCCGGAACGGCAGGCAGTACGGGTACCGCGGGAACCGCGGGCCACACCGGGACCGCGGGCACGGGTACGCCGCGCTCCGCCCACGGGCACGTCACCTTCCTTGGTGCCGGGCCCGGTGACCCCGGGCTGCTGACCCTGCGCGCCGTCGAGGCGCTCGCCCACGCCGACGTCCTGGTCGGCGACCAGCACGTACTGGACGTCGTACGGACCCATGCCCGGCCGGGCGTGGACACGGCGCAGCCGGGCGACGCCGAGGGGGAGTTGAGCCCTTCGGCCGCCGCGGCCAAGCTTTTCATGGCCTCCGCGCGCACCGGCAAGCGGGTCGTCCGTGCGATCGCGGGCGACCCCGGACTCGACGCCGCGGCCGCCACCGAGATGCTCGCCTGCGCGCAGGCGGGCATCCCCTTCGAGGTCGTCCCGGGCGTGGCCGCGGCCGTGGGCGTGCCCGCGTACGCCGGCGTGCCGCTCAGCGGCGACGTGCGGTTCGTGGACGCCGCGACCGCGTCCGGACGGTGCTGGAGCGAGGTGGGCACGAGCGACGCGACCCTGGTCGTCTCCACCACCCTGCAGACCGTCGCCGCCAACGCGGCGGAGCTGGTCTCGGGGGGCCGCAAGCCGGACACCCCGCTGACCGTGACCGTCGCCGGTACGACGACCCGCCAGCGCACCTGGTCGGCGACCCTGTCGACGATCGCGGCCGAGCTGAAGGCGACGAAGGCGCTGCCCACCCCGGAGGGCCCGATCGCGGCGATAGCCGTGGTCGGCGAGCCGACCACGCGGCGCGACCTGCTCTCGTGGTTCGAGACCAAGCCGCTGTTCGGCTGGAAGGTGCTCGTCCCGCGCACCAAGGAGCAGTCCGCGTCCCTCTCCGACCAGTTGCGCTCCTACGGTGCCGTGCCGCACGAGGTGCCCACCATCGCGGTGGAGCCGCCCCGTACGCCGCAGCAGATGGAGCGCGCGGTCAAGGGCCTGGTCACCGGACGGTACGAGTGGATCGCCTTCACCTCGGTGAACGCGGTCAAGGCCGTCCGCGAGAAGTTCGAGGAGTACGGGCTCGACGCGCGTGCCTTCGCCGGGATCAAGGTCGCGGCGGTGGGCGAGCAGACCGCCCGGGCGCTGGTGGACTTCGGCGTGAAGCCGGACCTGGTGCCCAGCGGCGAGCAGTCCGCCGCGGGCCTGCTGGAGGACTGGCCGCCCTACGACCCCGTCTTCGACCCGATCGACCGGGTCTTCCTGCCGCGCGCCGACATCGCGACGGAGACCCTCGTGGCGGGCCTCGTGGAGCTCGGCTGGGAGGTCGACGACGTCACCGCCTACCGGACCGTGCGGGCGTCGCCGCCGCCGGCGGAGACCCGTGAGGCGATCAAGGGCGGCGGGTTCGACGCGGTGCTGTTCACCTCGAGCAGCACGGTGCGGAACCTGGTCGGCATCGCGGGCAAGCCGCACAACGTGACCGTGATCGCCTGCATCGGCCCGGCCACCGCGAAGACCGCGGAGGAGCACGGGCTGCGGGTGGACGTGATGGCCCCGGAGCCGTCCGTCCACGCGCTCGCGCAGGCGCTGGCGGACTTCGGCGTCCGGCGGCGCGAGGCGGCGATCGCCGCGGGCGACCCCGTGACGCGTCCCAGCGAGCGCCGTCCCGGGTCCCGGCGCAGGGCCCGCGTCTGACCGGACCCGGCCGTGTTCTCCGTGCCCCCGGCTCCCTCCGTGGAGCCGGGGGCCGTCGCGTTCCGGGGCCGACACCGGGTCGGCATGAGCACGGCGCACACGGGCGTACCGTGGAACGCGGAAACGGCCCGGGACGGAGAAAGGCGCGGCGCGGTGATGAGCGGAAACGGAAGCGGATACGGTCAGTTCCCCGGTACGAGGCCTCGCCGGCTGCGCACGACGCCCGCGATGCGCCGCCTCGTCGCGGAGACCCGGCTGCACCCCGCCGAGCTGATCCTCCCGGCCTTCGTCCGCGAGGGCATCGACGCGCCGGTGCCGATCTCCGCCATGCCGGGCGTCGTCCAGCACACCCGTGACACCCTCCGCAAGGCCGCCGTGGAGGCGGCCGAGGCGGGCGTGGGCGGGATCATGCTCTACGGCGTGCCGCTGGACGAGAAGAAGGACGCCGTGGGAACGCCCGGCACGGACCCGGACGGGATCCTGCAGGTGGCGATCCGCGACGTGGTCGGCGAGGTCGGCGACGCCCTGGTGGTCATGTCCGACCTCTGCCTGGACGAGCACGTCGACCACGGCCACTGCGGCGTGCTGGACGCCGAGGGCCGGGTGGACAACGACGCGACGCTGGAGCGGTACGCGGAGATGGCCCGGGTCCAGGCGGACGCCGGCGTCCACGTCGTCGGCCCCAGCGGCATGATGGACGGTCAGGTCGGCGTGATCCGGGGTGCCCTGGACGCCGCCGGGTACCAGGACGTGTCGGTGCTGGCGTACACGGCGAAGTACGCGTCGGCGTTCTACGGGCCGTTCCGGGAGGCCGTCGGATCCTCGCTCAAGGGCGACCGCAAGACCTACCAGCAGGACCCGGCGAACCTGCGGGAGTCGCTGCGCGAACTGGCGCTGGACGTCGCCGAGGGCGCCGACATGGTGATGGTGAAGCCCGGGCTGCCGTACCTGGACGTGGTGGCGAAGGTCGCCGAGTCGGTGGACGTGCCGGTGGCGGCGTACCAGGTCAGCGGCGAGTACGCGATGGTCGAGGCGGCCGCCGAGCGCGGCTGGATCGACCGCGACCGGGCGATCATGGAGGCCCTGACCGGCATCCGCCGCGCGGGCGCCCAGCTGATCCTCACCTACTGGGCGACCGAGGTGGCCGCGCAGCTCTGACGGCTCCGTCGGCTCTGACGGCTCTGACGGTGGCCCATCGGCCGCCGTCAGGGCCGTCTTCGCGCACCGGGCGCCGCTCCCGGTGAACAGCCGCGCCGGGCAGGCGAGTCCGGTCATGGCCGCGATCGGCGGCAGAGCGCCGGGACGCCCCACCTGACCCGCTGTCACCCCTCGCCAAGCGGGTCGCTTCCCCGCGTGCATCGCCGGTACTGCCGTTCGGCAGGTGAGGCAACGTCCCGCGGTGCCCGTGCCGTTCGGGTCCGGTCGGGGCGTGATCGGCGGCAGAGGAGTGATCATGCTCGGCCGGGTCTGCAGCCGGGGCGGTCACCTGCCGAAGGAGGGGTGGCGGCGCTCTTCCCGCCTGCTCGGGCGTGGTGCCTTCAGATGATCGCGCGCAGGACGCGGAAGCGGACGGCGTGGTTCCAGGCTGCGCGGCATTTCATTACATCAAGTGTCTTTGGTCGCGATTCGGACTTAACGGCTGATGTGGGTGGCAAATTCACAGCAAGTCCACAGCAGGCGGAGGCGCAAGGGCCTCCGCCGTGAAAGGAGAACCGCGATGCGGATTCCCCGATTCGCCGCCGCGCTGGGCGTCGCGGCCGCCGTCCTTCTGGGCGGGGCCGGTGCCGCCGGCGCCGCAGCGCCGCCACCGGCGGCGGTGTCGCACACGACCCAGGCGACAAACGACCGGGGCGGCGAGTACCGGCACGACGGTGACCGCGGCCGGGGCGGCGAGTACCGGCACTACGGTGACCGCGGCCGGGGCGGCGAGTACCGCCGTGACCGGGGGCGTTACGGCCGCTGGTACCACCGCCACCACCGGCACCACCCCCGTTGGCACCACCGCCACCACCGTCACGACCACCGCTGGCACTTCCACCGCTGAGCGGTACTGACCGGGTCGTCTCGGGGGTGTCCTTCCACCGCGGGGAAGGACACCCGTACCTCGGGCCCGGCAGGGAATCCCTCTAGTCCCACCAGAAGGACCAGGTGGGCACGCCCACCAGGGACTCGGCGTACGCACGGAGCGAACCGCTGCCCTGGGTGATGTTGTCCGGGCAGAAGGCGAAGTGCTCGGCGGCCACGGCCTCGGCCTCCCGCACGGTGGCCGGCGGCGCGGCCACGGACAGCACGAGCACGTCGAAGGCGAGGGCCACGACGCGCACGCCGAAGCGCTCCTCCCAGGAGCGCAGCACCGAACAGAGCCGGGCCACGTCGTTCTCGTGGTTGCACGGCCCCGTCCAGCCGATGGCCGCGGGGACGTCGGCGCTGCGCCGGGCGGGGACGAGGGCCGCTCGGGGGTCCTTGAACCACCCCGCCTCGACCACGGTCGCGGCGACCTCGGCCGCCCTGACGTCCGGGTCGGCCTCGAACTCCCGCGCCGGGGCGAGGCCGGGCCACGCCCGGCCGAACGGGGCGACCAGGTCCGCCGCGTCCTCGTCGGGGGCCTCGTCCTCGTCGTCCTCGTCCTCGTGGCCCCAGAAGTCGGCCAGCACCTCGTCGGCGTCGTGGTCGCCCGGGTAGGACATCATCCCCGGGTCCAGTTCCGCCGTGGCAGGCAGCGCCGCGTCCATGGAGAGCAGCACCGGGTGCAGTCCCGCCGTCATGCGCGCGGGGAGCAGCCGTTCCCAGGAGCCGGGCCCGGCGGTCTCCTCCGCGTGCCAGAGCAGCGGTTCGGGCCACCGGCCGTCGCTCGTGGCGTCGACGAGCGTGCCGGGCGGGAGGTCGAGGCCCAGGGACCGGCCGTCCGGGTCCTGTGCGAGCTTCGGGAGCTGGTTGGGGAGCATCGCCATGGGCGTGAATGTAGGGGTGCCCACTGACAACGGCGGCCCCGGGGGGAGTGCCGACTCCCGCCGGGGCCGCCGTCGTACGGACGCGGGGCGCGTCAGAGGCGCTCGGGCGTGCGGATGCCGAGCAGCGCCATCCCCTGGCTCAGGGTGCGGGCGGTCAGGTCGCAGAGGAAGAGGCGGTTCTCCTTGACATCGGGAGCCGGCTCGGGCTTCACGACCGGGCACTGGTCGTAGAAGGTCGTGAACGCCGAGGCCAGCGCGTAGAGGTACGAGGCCAGCTTGTGCGGCTCGTACGTCTCCGAGACGGCCGCCAGGGTCTCCGCGAACTCGTCCAGCAGCAGGCCGAGCGCCCGTTCGGCCGGGGCCAGCGGCAGCTCGGGGTGGGCGGCCGGCTTCGCGTCGCCCGCCTTCCGCAGGATCGACTGGATACGGGCGTACGCGTACTGCAGGTACACGCTGGTGTCGCCGTTGAGCGAGACCATCCGGTCCAGGTCGAAGACGTAGTCCCGGCCGAGCGAGGTCGACAGGTCGGCGTACTTGATCGCGCCGATGCCGACCTCCTTGGCCCGGTCGGCGACCTCCGCGTCCGTCAGCTCCGCGGACTTCTCCCGGATGACGGTCGCGGCCCGCTCCACGGCCTCGTCCAGCAGGTCCACCAGGCGGAACGACTCGCCGGACCGGGTCTTGTACGGCTTGCCGTCCTTGCCGAGCAGCGCGCCGAACGGGATGTGGAGCGCCTTGACCTCGTCGGTCAGCCAGCCGGCCCGCCTGGCCGTCTCGAAGACCATCTTGAAGTGCAGCGCCTGCCGGAAGTCCACGACGTACAGGAGGGTGTCCGCGTGCAGGTCCGCGGTGCGGTTGCGGATCGCGGACAGGTCGGTCGCGGCGTAGCCGAAGCCGCCGTCGGCCTTCTGCACGATGAGCGGGACCGGCTCGCCGTCCTTGCCCTTGACGTCGTCGAAGAACACGCACAGCGCGCCGTTGGAGCGCACGGCGACACCGGACTTCTCCAGCAGCTCGCAGGTCTCGACGAGCATGTCGTTGTAGCCGGACTCGCCGACGACGTCCTCGTCGCGGATCTCGATGTCGAGCTTGTCGTAGACCGAGTTGAAGTAGATCTTCGACTCGTCCACGAACCGCTGCCACATCGCCAGCGTCTCCGGCTCGCCCGCCTGCAGGTCCACGACCCGCTTGCGCGACCGGGTCTTGAAGTCGTCGTCGGAGTCGAACACGGCCCGCGAGTCCTTGTAGAGCCGGTTGAGGCGCGACATGGAGGCCTCGCCGGCCTCCTCGCCCGCGTCGGACGCGTCGTGGTCCAGCTCGTGCGGGTGCTCCACCAGGTACTGGATGAGCATGCCGAACTGGGTGCCCCAGTCGCCGATGTGGTGGCGCCGGATCACCGTCTCGCCCTCGAACTCCAGGATCTTGACGAGCGCGTCGCCGATCACGGAGGACCGCAGGTGGCCGACGTGCATCTCCTTGGCCACGTTCGGCTGCGCGTAGTCGATCACCGTGACGCCGGGCGTGGCCTTGGCGGGCACGCCGAGCCGGTCGTCGGCGGCCCGGGCGGCGAGCGTCCGGGTGATCGCGGAGTCGGCGACGGTGATGTTGAGGAAGCCGGGGCCGGAGACCTCGACGGAGGAGATCAGCCCGTCGTCCGCCGGGAGGGCGGCCACGACCTCGGCGGCCAGCTCGCGCGGGTTCGCCTTGTTCCGCTTGGCGAGGCCCAGCACACCGTTGGCCTGGAAGTCGGCCCGGTCGCTACGTCGCAGCAGCGGGTCGGCACCGAGGGCGTCAGCGACGCGCTGCTGGATCGAGGCGGAAAGCGAGTTGACCGAGGCCATGGGATGGGTGCTTCCTGAGAGGGATCGGAGATCAACCCTCAGTATCCCACGCGCTACCACTCATTTTTCTCTGGGACAATTGCCGGGTACCGCGCTACCCGCTGCACAGGTGGAAGGAAGTCGAGACAGTGGCTCAGAGCACCGAGGCCGACTGGGTCGCCCGCTTCGCGGACGACGTCATCGCGGAAGCCGAGCGGCGGGCTCCGGGCAAGAAAATCGTCGTCGCCTCCGGGATCAGCCCCTCCGGGCCGATCCACCTCGGCAACCTGCGCGAGATCATGGTCCCGCACCTGGTCGCCGATGAGATCAAGCGGCGCGGCGTGCCGTGCGAGCACATCCTGTCCTGGGACGACTTCGACCGTTACCGCAAGGTGCCGGCCGGCTACGACCCGTCCTACGCGGAGCACATCGGCAAGCCGCTGACCTCCGTGCCCGCGCCCGAGGGCAGCCCGTACGAGACGTGGTCGGACCACTTCAAGGCCCCGTTCCGCGAGGCGCTGGCGGCGCTGGGCGTCGAGGTCACCGAGATCAGCCAGACCGTCGAGTACACCTCCGGCACCTACCGCGAGCAGATCCTGCACGCGATGCGCGAGCGCCGGCGGATCGACGAGGTGCTCGGCCGCTACCGGACGAAGAAGAAGGGCGGCGAGGAGCAGGACGACGAGGAGGCCTCGCTCGCGCAGGCCCCCGAGTACTTCCCGTACAAGCCCTACTGCTCGGCCTGCGACAAGGACCTGACCACGGTCGTCGCCTACGACGACGACACCACCGACCTCACCTACGAGTGCCAGGCCTGCGGCAACCGCGAGACGGTGCGGCTGAGCGAGTTCGACCGCGGCAAGCTGGTCTGGAAGGTCGACTGGCCGATGCGCTGGGCCTTCAAGGGCGTGGACTTCGAGCCCTCCGGCGTGGACCACCAGTCGCCCGGCTCCTCGTGGATGGTCGGCCAGCAGCTCGTCCGCGAGATCTTCGGCGCCGAGCCGCCCATCGGCCCGATGTACGCCTTCGTCGGCATCAGCGGCATGGCCAAGATGTCCAGCTCCAAGGGCGGCGTGCCGATCGCGGCCGACGCCCTGCAGATCATGGAGCCGCAGCTGCTGCGCTGGCTGTACGCCCGCCGCCGGCCGAACCAGGCGTTCAACATCTCCTTCGGCGACGAGATCTCCCGCACCTACGACGAGTGGGACGCGCTGGAGCGCAAGGTCGCCGAGGGCACGGCCGCCCCGGTGGACCTCGCGGTGCACTCGCGGGCCGCGCGCACCGCCAGCGGTGAGCTGCCCACCACCCCGCACAAGCTGCCCTACCGCACCCTCGCCTCGGTCGTGGACATCACGACCGGGGACGAGGAGCAGACGCTGCGCATCCTGCGCGACTTCGACCAGGAGCAGCCGCTGGCCTCCCTGGACGAGGCCCGGCCGCGACTGGACTGCGCCGAGCGCTGGGTGAACACCCACGTCGAGCCCGAGGCCCGCACCCGGGTGCGTACCGAGCCCGACGCGGAGGCCCTGGCGGCGCTGTCCGGCGAGGAGCGGGAGGCGCTGAAGCTGCTGGTGGACGGGCTGCCCGAGCACTGGTCGCTGGACGGGCTGACCACCTTGGTCTACGGCGTGCCGAAGGTCCAGGCCGGCTTCGCGCCCGACGCCAAGCCGACGCCGGAGATGAAGGTCGCCCAGCGGTCCTTCTTCGCCCTGCTCTACCAGCTGCTGGTCGGCCGGGACACCGGGCCGCGGCTGCCCACGCTGCTGCTGGCGGTGGGTCAGGACCGCGTGCGGGAGCTGCTCGCGGCGAGCTGAGCCGGACTCAGATGTGACGGCGGCGGGTGGCGATGCCACCCGCCGCCGTCGTCGTGCGGGCCGGCGAATATTCGAACGCGGCGGTGAGCGGCGCGCGCTATGGTCATCGGGCGCGGGGCGGCTCACGGTGTGCTTCCTTCTCTCACTTTCCCTGAACCAGGGCACCGGCTTCCCGCCCCGCCCACGCAAACCGGCTCACCGGCCCGGACATGGGGACCGGGCACGGGACCGGGTCCCGGGCGGCTCCCGGGCGTGCTTCCTTCTTCTGCGAAGTCGCTTTCCGCGATGGATTTCAGCGCGCCCAATTCCCGCCCCGCACATCGACCAGGGGGAGACAAGGATGTCCACGGCCACGACCGCAGCCACCTCCACCGCGCCGCGCACGCTCGCGGCCGTACTGCTCTCCCGCCGCGGAGCCGTCTACCTGCCGGCCGCCCAGGCGGAGTCGTCGTTCGACGCCGTCGCGGGCGTGGCGCTGCTGGAAGCGGACCTCCTCGACCGCGGTCACCTGATGGCGCCCGCGCTGCGGGCCGCGCTCACCGAGCGGAGCGAGGCCGCGCTGACCGCGGCCGGGCGGGCCCTGCTGGCCGACGTCGACCAGGCGCTCGGCGCCGACCGGCCCCACGAGCCGCTGTTCCGCGACTTCCCCACCAGCACGCCGCGGGACACCTTCGCCTTCTACGTCGACCGTGTCCTCACCCTGCTCTTCCAGCACCCGGAGCAGCCCTGCGTGCTGTGCGGCACGGAGGGCGCCGTCCACGCGGTCTCGCCCTGCGCGCACCTGGTGTGCCGGTCCTGCTTCGACGGCGCGGACTTCTCCGCGTGCCCCGTCTGCCACCGCCGGATCGACGCGGACGACCCCTTCCTGCGACCGCGCCGGCCGCGGCGCTTCGGCGGGCTGCGACGCGCGTTGCCCGAGCGGCTGCGCGTGCTGCAGTACGGCGGCGACCTCGCCGCCCGGGACGCGGACGCCACGGAGGAGATCCGCGGGCTCCTCGCCCGTACCGGCGCCCTGGGCCCGCATGACGCCGACGACCTCACGGCCCTGCTGGAGACCCGCGACCGGGCCGCCCCGGCGTGGCTGCCCGAGCAGATCCCGGGCCGGGAGACCAAGGCCCGGGTGCTGGCCTGGCTGCTGGCCGATCCCGCCGCGTACGAGACGAGCCTCCCGGCCGTCGCGGCCCGCGTCGACACCGCGACGGACGTGCTGCGGCTGCTCGCCGTGCGCTCGGGCGGCGACCCCGGCCTGGTCGACCTGCCGCGCTTCGGCGCGGTGCCGAGGCCGCTGCGGCGCGCCTTGCTCGGGGTGCTCGACGGACTCGCTCCGGACCTGGTCGCACAGGACATGCGCCGGCACCGGCACGCCTGGCTGCGGGCGGCGGAGCTCCTGCACCCCTTCGAGCACGCGGGCCGTTTCCCGCGGGCGGCACTGGCCGTCGCGGCGCTGCGCGACACCCGGCTCGCGGACGGCGACGCGCTGACCGCGACCCTGCGGACGGCGGCCGACGGCGCGCCGCGGATCGACGCGACGGGGACGACGGTACGGGTGCACGGCTGGGCGGGCGGGGTCGAGGCCGCGCTGGACGCCATGGACGTACCGGCGGCCGTCGCGCTGCTGGGCCGGCGGCCGGGCGAGTTCGTACGCCGGCTCGACCACCTGCTGCGGCTGTCCGAGGCCGCGGAGGCGGACGTGGTGCTGTCGGCGCTGGAGACGGCGGTGCCCCGGGTGTCGCCCGCGGTGCTGCTGTCCGCGCTCGGCGCCCTCCGCAGCCGTCCGCACGCGGACGGCACCCGGGTGTTCTTCCCGAAGGGCGGCAGCGCCAAGGCGCACCTGGCGGACGACGACCGGCTGCCGATCGCGGCCGACGTGGTCGGGAAGGCCGTGGCCGTCCTCCACGCCGAGGTGCTGCGGCGGGCGGCGGAGCGGGAGGCGGTCGACGTCGCCGTCGTGGACGCGGGCCTGGACGGCCTGATCGCGCCGTTCACCGAGCGCACCGCCTCACGCGCCCTGGTGACCCTGCCGCGCGGCAGCGAGCTGCCCGTGCCGGACGGGAGGACGGTCCGGCTGTTCCTGCACTGGATGGAGAGCGAGCGGTCCGGACGGACCGATCTCGACCTGTCCACCGCCCTGTTCGACGCGGAGTGGAACCCGGTCGGCCACTGCGACTACACGCGCCTGCGGTTCGCGGAGGACGCCGCCGTGCACTCCGGCGACCTCACCAGCGCCCCCGCGCCGCAGGGCGCCAGCGAGTTCGTCGACCTCGACCTGGACAAGCTGGCGGACGCCGGGGTCCGCCACCTGGTCGCGGTGGTCTTCTCGTACAACAACGTCCCCTTCGAGGACCTGGCGGAGGGCTTCGCCGGGCTCATGGCGCGCGACGAGCCCGGGGACGCCGGGCCGGTCTTCGACGCACGCGCCGTGGAGCAGCGCTACGACCTGACCGGACGGGCCCGCGCGAGCGTGCCGCTGGTGATCGACGTGGCGGCCCGCACGATGCGGTGGCTCGACGTGGTCAAGGGCGTCACCGGCACCGGCCACTGCGTGGCGCGGCACGGCGACGACCTCGCCGCGCTCGGCAAGGCCCTCACCACTGTGTTCGCCTCCGGGGCCCGCGTGGGGCTGGGCGAACTGGCCGTCTGGCAGGCCGCGGCGCGCGCCGCGACGGTCCTGATCCGGCACGCGGACGGTTCCACGACCGCCTACCGGCGCCGGGAGGCCGAGTCCGCGGCGGAGTTCGCCGCGCGGATCGGGACCCCGTCCGGCGACCCGGCGGACGGCGCCGTGCCGGAGGCGGCCCGGCTGGCGTACCTGCTGCGCGGCGACGTCGCCGTGGCCGAGGGCGGCGAGGTGTTCGCGCTGCACCCGGCGGCCCTCGACGCGGCGAAGGCGCGGCTGCTGTCGGCGTCCGACGTGGTCGCCTCGCTGGCCCCGGCCCCGGCCGCCGGCTGAGGCGCTACGACGCGTACTGGCCGTCGAGTTCGAGGCGGCGGCGCAGGTCGCGGACGTAGGGGCGCAGCGTGCTCTCGCTGAGGGGGCCGCCGTTGGGGCTGGAGATGCCGTACCGGTCCTGCAGGATCAGGCCGAACTGGCGGGCGTTGGGGAAGTTGCCGAACTGCTGGTGGTAGGCCCGGAAGGCGCGGTCGTATATCTCCTCGCGGGAGGTGTCCTCCGTGACGGGCTCCGGCTCCGGCTCGGGGTAGTAGTCCGGGTCGGGCTCCGGGGCGAACTCGCTGCGGGGAGTGGGGATCACGCCGTTGCCGTCGGCGAGGGCGCGGCGTCGGTTCCCTGCGCCGACCGGGGCGGTGATCGGGGCGGTGACCGGGTCGACCGCGGGGGCGGGCGCCTGGTACGGCTCCGGTGCCTGGTACGGCTCAGGTGCCGGTTCCGGCGCGGGAGCGGGGGCCCGGTACGGGACCTGCGGTTCGGCCAGGACCGGTTCGGGGGCCGGTGCCGGGGCCGGGACGGGCTCCTCGGGTGCGGGCGCGGGTGCCGGTGCGGCCTCCGGGGCGGCCTCCGGGGCGGGCAGCGCGGCGACGGCGGGGGCCGGCAGCTCGATGCCCGCCGCGGCGAGGCCGATGGCGGCGGTCTGCTCCATCGGCACCCCGTACCGGGCGAGCTTCAGCGGCATCAGGGCCTCGACCGGGGCCTTGCGGCGCCAGGCGCGGCCGTAGCGGGCGCGCAGCCGGGCCCGGTAGACGAGACGTTCCTGCTCGACCCGGATGACCTCGTCGTAGCTGCGCAGCTCCCACAGCTTCATGCGCCGCCAGAGGCGGAAGGTCGCGAACGGCGCCAGCAGCCAGCGCGCGAGCCGGACCGACTCCATGTGCTTGTCGGCGGTGATGTCGGCGACCCGGCCGATCGCGTGCCGGGCCGCCTCCACCGAGACGACGAAGAGGATCGGGATGATGCCGTGCATCCCGACGCCGAGCGGGTCGGGCCAGGCCGCCGCGCCGTTGAAGGCGATCGTCGCCGCCGTCAGCAGCCACGCCGTCTGGCGCAGCAGGGGGAACGGGATGCGCAGCCAGGTCAGCAGCAGGTCGAGCGCGAGCAGGACCACGATCCCGGCGTCGATGCCGACCGGGAAGACGTTGGCGAACCAGCCGAAGCCCTTGCGCAGCGCCAGCTCGCGCACGGCCGCGTACGAGCCCGCGAAGCCGATCGCGGCGATGACCACGGCGCCCGTGACGACCACACCGATCAGGATCCGGTGCGTCCGGTTCATGCGTATCGCGGACACCCGCGACCCTCCCAGGCTCGGAAACTGGCCTGCCCAGCCTGCCACACGGGGCAACGGGCAGGTTGCCCAAACGTGGTGAATCGGTACAGCGGATCCCGCAGTTGTTACGCGTTCGCCGCCGCGACCGCGGCGGCCGCCTCCTTGGCCGCCTTGAGCGCTCCGGACCTCAGGCCGGACTCGGCCGGGGTCTTCGCGTCCTCGAGGCCCGCGCCGTTGTAGGTGAGCACCAGCACGGCGTTCCCGGTGCGGGCGACGACCGTGACGTCCCGGTACTCCTCCTTGTCCTTCTTGACCGACGAGGTGACCGCGGTGCCCGCGTCCCACACGCCGTCCACCGTGACCGGCGTGCTCTTGGCGCCCTTCGCCTTGCCGGCCTCGGCGACCTGCTCGGCGTAGCGCTCCTTCGCCTGCTCCTCGGCCGAGCCGAGGCCCGCGACCGCGTCGTAGCGCTGGAGCGAGACGTCCAGCCAGCGGTACTGGTAGCCGTCCAGGCCGTTCCAGGAGCAGCCGCCGCGCTCGTCGCGCTCGGCCGAGTGCGCGGGGGTGCCCGCCGGCTTCTTGGCCTTCGGAACCAGGGACTTGACGGTCTTGGCGCCGATGACCCGGCACGGGTCGGGGAGTTCGGCGTACCTGGCGGCGACGGCGCTGGGCGACGGTGACGCGGACTTCGACGCGGGGGCGGATGCGGCCGCCTTCTGCGCGTCGTCCTTCGACGAGTCCGAGCCGGAGGAGCAGCCGGCGACGAGCATCACCGGCACGGCCGCGCCGACGAGCAGGCGGGCGAGGTGCGGGGCTGATCGGTGCATGGGTCCTTCGCTCATTTCGGTGCGTGTCATGTCATGGCACAAACGGCCAGACTACGCGCTTCGCCTCATTCGTCGAGTTGATCTGCGAGCTCCGCCGCGACCTGGCGGGCCCCCAGCTGCAGCTCCTCGCTGGGCGGTTCGACCGATTTGTCCGTTGACCACTGCGAGAGTTCGACGGTGACCAGGACGTTCGCCATGCGGAAGACGACGGTGACGTCGCGGTGGAGTCCGGGGCCCTGGTCCTTGAGGACGTCGTCGAGGAAGGCCCCGTCGCCGAGGTCGTCCAGGGTGCGCGGGGCGGTCTCGCCGGTGGCCGTCACGGACGGCGAAGGGGAGTCCGGAACCGCCGGGCTCCCGGCCTGCGAGCTGGGCTGACCCGCGGTGGCCGACGCGGACGCGACGGCGTCGGCCGGCGCCGCGGCGGCCGGGATGTGGGCCTCCGCGGCCCGGCTGTCGTAGTCCGCCGTGGCCTGGCTCTCGTCGCTGACGGATGTGTCGTACGACACGACGCGCTCGAGGTCGATCCGGAGGTAGCGGTTGCCGAGGTCGGTGCGGCCGGTCCACTTGCAGCCCACCTTGCGGTCCGTGTCGAACGTCACGGTCGCCTCGCCCGCGTCGTCGTCCGCGTCCGGGACGAACTTCCCGAGGGTGTCCGCGGCGACCGAACCGCACGGCTCGGGCAGCACCCGGTAGCGGCCGGGCGGGGCCGCCGGGGTGGACTGCCTGCCGTCCGCGGTGTCGCCGTTGCGTGCGCCGTCCCCGGAGCCGCCCGACCCGCTGCACCCGGCCAGTGCGGCGACGGCGAGCGCCGTCGTGCACGCCGCGGCCAGCAGGCCCCGGATCCGGTGGACGCGGTCTCCCGTTGGCTGCACTGAGGTGGCCCCTTCCTCCGGCGGTCGGTCCGGCGCCCGTGTAAATCCCTTGGCGGGGGTGGGCGACGGGTAGACACAATGTCTACCGCACGCGCTGCGGCCGTCGCCGGATCATGGGGCTGTATGGCTGACTTCACCCTTTATTTCGCTTTCCATTAAGACGTGTTGTTTGTGTTGCCTTGATGGATTCCACCGTCCGACCCAGGGGGGAACGAGATGTCGTACACCGAAGTGCCCGGAGTGCAGGTACCGATCCGCATGTGGACCGACCCGGCCGCGGTCGAGGGCGTCGCCATGCAGCAGTTGCGCAACGTCTCCTCGCTGCCGTGGATCAAGGGACTCGCCGTCATGCCCGACGTCCACTACGGCAAGGGCGCGACGGTGGGCTCGGTGATCGCGATGCACGGCGCGGTCTGCCCGGCCGCGGTCGGCGTGGACATCGGCTGCGGCATGAGCGCGGTGCGGACCTCCCTGACGGCGAACGACCTGCCCGGTGACCTCTCGCGGCTCCGCTCCAAGATCGAGCAGGCCATCCCGGTCGGCCGCGGCATGCACGAGGAGGCCGTCGACCCCGCCCGGCTGTACGGCCTGCCCTCGGCCGGCTGGGACCGCTTCTGGGACGGCTTCGACGACCTGGCCGAGCCCGTCAGGTTCCGGTACGAGCGCGCGACGAAGCAGATGGGGACGCTCGGCTCCGGCAACCACTTCATCGAGGTCTGCCTCGACGAGGAGGGCGCGGTCTGGCTGATGCTGCACTCCGGTTCGCGGAACATCGGCAAGGAACTCGCCGAGCACCACATCGGCGAGGCCCAGAAGCTGCCGCACAACCAGGGCCTGGTCGACCGCGACCTGGCCGTCTTCGTCGCGGACACCCCGCAGATGGCGGCCTACCGGCGCGACCTGTTCTGGGCCCAGGACTACGCGAAGCGCAACCGCGCGATCATGATGGCCCTGTTCCAGGAGGTGCTGCGGCGCGAGTTCCGCAAGGCCAGGGTCACCTTCGACGAGGTCATCTCCTGCCACCACAACTACGTGGCGGAGGAGCGCTACGACGGCATGGACCTGCTCGTCACCCGCAAGGGCGCGATCAGGGCGGGCAGCGGCGACCACGGCATCATCCCGGGCTCCATGGGCACGGGTTCGTACATCGTCCGCGGGCTCGGCAACACCGACGCCTTCAACTCCGCCTCGCACGGCGCGGGCCGCAAGATGAGCCGCAACGCGGCGAAGAAGCGGTTCTCCACGCGGGACCTGGAGGAACAGACCAAGGGCGTCGAGTGCCGCAAGGACTCGGGCGTGGTGGACGAGATCCCGGGCGCGTACAAGCCGATCGAGAAGGTGATCGAGCAGCAGCGGGACCTCGTGGAGGTCGTCGCGAAGCTCAAGCAGGTCGTCTGCGTCAAGGGTTGAGCCCGGGCGGGTGGGTCCGGGGCCGTGCGCGGCCGCCGGACCCGCCGGTCCCACGGCGACGGTGGGTGCAGCGGTGACGCCCCCGCCGGGCGGTTACGGCTCCCGGTGCACCCGGTGCTGGGCGGCCTGGGCACGGGGGCGGACGACCAGCAGGTCGACGTTGACGTGGGACGGGCGGGTGACCGCCCAGGTGACCGTGTCGGCGATGTCCTCGGAGGTGAGGGGCTCGGCCACCCCCGCGTAGACGGCGGCGGCCTTCTCCTCGTCGCCGTGGAAGCGGGTGAGCGCGAAGCCCTCGCTCTTGACCATGCCGGGGGCGATCTCGATCACGCGGACCGGCTCACCGAGCAGCTCCAGGCGGAGCGTGCCGGCGAGCGCGTGGGTGCCGTGCTTGGCCGCGACGTAGCCGCCGCCGCCCTCGTACGGGGTGAAGGCGGCGGTGGAGGAGAGCACGACCACGGTCCCGTCGCCGGAGGCGATCAGCCCGGGCAGGAACGCCTGGACGGTGTGGAGCACGCCGAGGACGTTGACCTCGTACATCGTGCGCCACTCCTCGGGGTCGGCGGTGGCGACCGGGTCCGCGCCGAGGGCACCGCCGGCGTTGGCGAACAGGACGTCCACCCGGTCCAGCGAGGCGGCGAGCGCGTCGACGGCGCCGCGGTCGGTGACGTCGAGGGCCACGGCGGCGGCCGAGTGGCCCGCGGCGGTGATCTCCTTGGCGAGCGCCTCCAGGCGGTCTGCGCGGCGGGCGGTGAGCACGACGTGGTAGCCGGCTTCGGCCAGCCTGCGGGCGGTGGCGGCACCGATGCCGCTGCTCGCGCCGGTCACGACTGCGGTACGGGGGCTCATGGTCGTGCTGCCTTTCGCCGGTCGGGAGGTCGGGAGGTCGGGAGGGGCAAGTGCCCGCCTACGCTTGCAGCATAGGCGCGGTGGTGCCGAGCGCTCTCAGGGCGGTCCGCCGGGTGAACCACGGAAGGAACACCGGCTCCCCGCCGCTGAACTCGGCCGCCCGTACCGTGCCCGGCGGCCGTCAGCTGCGGATGCCCGCGGTCGGCCGGGTCATGTGCCCTGCCTCCCCGGCCCACGCGGTGAGGGCGGCGTCGTGGTCGCCGCCGGCGGCGCCGTCGGCGGCCCAGGCGACGTAGCCGTCGGGGCGTACGAGCAGCGTGGTGCGGCCACCGTCCGTACGGGTGACGTGGACGGCGCGCGCGTCGGCGGGTCCGGCCGCCGCGCCCTCGGGGGCGACGAGCACGAAGCGGCCGGCGCGCAGGGCCTCGTACAGCCGGCCCTCCCGCAGCGGCAGGTCGGGGGCGCGCCCGCCGGTCAGGGGGTGGGCGCCGCGCGGGGCGGGGTAGGCGATGCCGATGCCGGTGATCGCGCCCAGGGCCCTGCGGCGCAGCGGCGGGAGGTGGCCCACGGCCAGGGAGACCAGGTCGCGGAAGGTCCGCTGGAGGGCGTTGTGGGCCATGGCGAGCCGGATGATGCCGCCGCTGCTGCGCAGCACCGTCGCGCCCACCGGGTGCCGTTCGGCCTGGTAGGTATCGAGCAGGGCGTCGGTCGCGTGGCCGCGGACCACGGCGGCGAGCTTCCAGCCGAGGTTGGCGGCGTCCTGCAGGCCGGTGTTCATCCCCTGGCCGCCGGCGGGGGAGTGGACGTGCGCCGCGTCGCCGGCGAGCAGCACGCGACCGACGCGGTAGACGGGCACCTGGCGTTCGTCGCTGTGGAAGCGGGAGAGCCAGCGGGCCTCGCCCATGCCGTGGTCGGTGCCCAGGGCGCGGCGCGTGATGGCGCGGACCTCGTCGAGGCCGACCGGGTCGCTGTCGGGCCGCTCGCCGGTGCGGTCCCAGCACATCACGCGGTACCAGCCGTCGCCGAAGGGCGCGAGGAAGGCGAAGGCGTCGCCCGTGCCGCCCACGGTCAGCAGTTCCGCGGGCGGTTCGGCGAGCCGGACGTCGGCGAGCACGATCGACCGGATGACGGACCGGCCGGGGAAGGGCAGGCCCAGGGCGGTCCGGACGGCGCTGCGGTGGCCGTCGGTGCCGACGGCGTAGGCGGCGCGCCGGGTGGTGACGGCGCCGTCCGCGGTGCGGACGTCGAGTGCGACGCCCTCGTCGCCCTGGCGTACCGCGAGGACCTCGGCGCCGTGCTCGAAGCGCACGCCCGCGGCGCGGGCCCGGCGCTCCAGCAGCCGCTCGACCTCGTACTGGGGGGTGATCAGCAGGTACGGGAAGCGGGAGGGCAGCTCCGCCAGGTCCAGCGACAACCGGCGGAAGAGCCGCAGGCCGCGCAGCCGGTGGCCGGTGGCGACCAGCTCGTCGGCGAGGCCGCGGGCGTCGAGGAGCTCGAGGGTGCGGGCGTGGACGCCGAAGGCCCGGCTCAGGTTGCCGTGCCCCGGGCCGCGGCGCTCCAGGACGGTGACGGGGACGCCGGCGGCGGCCAGGTCCCCGGCGAGCAGCAGGCCGGTGGGGCCCGCGCCCACGACCAGGACCCCGGCCGGGTGCTCCCCGGTGCCGGTGGCGGTGCGGGTGGCGGTGCGAGTGGCGTCGGTGCGGTTCTCGGTGGTCACGGCGGTCTCCTCGGATGCCAACGCTTGTAGGCCAACGCTTGTAGGCAAACGTAGCCCCGCCGCTCTGGCGATGTCAACAGTCGTTGGCCTACAGTTGTGGGCATGACCACGACGTCCCCCGCCCCCCGCCGTTCCGACGCCACCCGCGCGGCGATCCTCGCCGCGGCTCGCGACCGCTTCGCCGCCGACGGCTACGAGCGGGCGACCATCCGCGCCATCGCCAAGGACGCGGCCATCGACCCCTCGATGGTCATGCGCTACTACGGCAACAAGGAGGGGCTCTTCGCCGCCGCTTCCGAGTTCGACCTGCGCATGCCGGACGTGACCGCGGTCGCGACCGAGGACGTCGGGGCCGTCCTGGTCGCGCACTTCCTGGAGCGCTGGGAGGAGGACGAGACGCTGACCGCGCTGCTGCGCGTCGGCGTCACCAACCCGGCCGGCGCCGAGCGGATGCGGTCGATCCTGCAGCGGCAGCTCGCACCGGTCGCCGCCGCGGTGTGCCCGGACCCGGAGCCCGGCCGCGCCACGGAACGCGCCGTGCTCGTGGCCTCGCAGATCCTCGGCATGGCCGTCAGCCGGTACGTGCTCCGCTTCCCGCCGGCCGTGGCGATGCCGCGCGAGGAGGTGGTGGCCTGGCTGGCGCCCACCGTCCAGCGGTACCTGACGGCTGCGGCGCCCTGACCTCCGCGGAGGGGCCCGCGGACATATCCGCGAACGAAGGAGTGACGACGCATGGAGCCGAAGAACGTCCTCGCGGTCGTGGCGCCGCACGTCGGGGGCCGCCGCGTCGGTGCCACCCTGGCCCGGCTCTTCGAGGGCCGGGCCGTCGTGACCGTCGTGGAGTCCGCCGACGAGGACCCGGCCGCCCTGGCCGCGGCCCACGTGATCATGACCGCGCTGGGCCCCGTGGCGGCCGGGCACCTCGCCTGCGCGTCCGCCCTGGAACTGGTCCAGTGCACCGGCCACGGCCACGAGCACGTGGACGTCGCCGCCGCCCGCGCCCGCGGGGTGCCCGTGTGCACCATCGGCTCCAGCGGGGCCGAGACGCAGAGCGTCGCCGAGCAGGCCTTCGCGCTCATGCTCGCGCTCGCCAAGCGGACCGTCCCCGCGCACGAGGCGCTGTCCCGCGGCGAATGGCCGCTGCCCCGCCTGCAGCGGTCACTGACCGAGCTGGACGGCAGGGTCCTCGGCGTGATCGGCCTCGGGGCGATCGGGCAGGCCGTGGCCCGGCGGGCCGCCGCCTTCGGGATGACCGTCCGCTACACCTCGCGCCGGCCCGTACCGGCCGCGACCGAGCAGCTGCTCGGGGCCCGCCGCCTCCCGCTGGAGGAGCTGCTGGCGACCGCCGACTACGTGTCCGTCCACGTCCCGCTGACCGACGCGACCCGGCATCTGCTCGACGCGCGACGGCTGGCGCTGCTCAAGCCCACCGCCTTCCTGGTCAACACCGCGCGGGGCGCGGTCGTCGACCAGGACGCGCTCGCTGACGCGCTGGAGGCCGGGCGCCTGGCCGGTGCCGGGCTCGACGTTTTCGACCCCGAACCGCCGCCGGCCGGGATGCGGCTGCTCCACGCGCCCAACGTCGTCCTGTCCCCGCATGCGGGGGGCGCCACCGGGGACACGGTGGCCCGGATCGCGCTCGCCGCCGTCCGCAACGTCGTGGACTTCCTCGACGGCCGCCCGCCACGCGACGTGGTCCCCGCCACGGAGGACTGAACCGGCCCGGCTCAGGCGCTCTGGTCGCCCTCGACGTTGGTGCCCGGGCCGAGCCCGGCGAGCGCGTCCTTGGCCACCGCCAGGGCACCGTCGCGGACTTCGGACTCGTCCGGCGCCTTCTTGTTCTCGAAGTCGCTGCCGTTGTAGGTGACGGTCACGACCGCGTTCCCCTTGCGGAACACCACGACCGCCTCGCGCGTCTGCTGCTTGTCCTCGGTCGTCAGCTCCACGGACACGGAGGCCTCGTCACCGATCCCGGACGCCGTGGCCGCCTTCTTCAGGCGCTTGTAGGAGGCCTTCGCCGCCGCCTCGCCGTCCTGGCCGCCACCGGTCGTGGACACCTCGAAGGTCACGTCGAGCCAGCGGTAGTCGAAGCCCTTGAGGGCGTTCCACGAGCAGCCCGTGCGGTGCGAGGGGTCCGTGAGGGACAGTTGCTTGCCCGTCGTCTTGGCCTCGGGGACCAGCTTCTTGATGGTCGCGGTCTTGATCGCGGTGCACGGCGCGGGCGGCTTGGAGTACGTGGCGGGCGCGTCTTTGGAGCCGTCCGAACCGGAGCCCGAGCCGGAACCGGAGTCCGAACCCGCGCCGGAGTCCGACCCGGACGGCGCGGTGGAGCCGGTCCGGGATCCGTTCGCCGACGTGCGGCCGGGGTCCTCGTGGGACGAGGAGGCCATCGTCCAGCCGACGATGGCGAGTATGGCGGTGGGCAGCAGACGAGCCGCCAGGGTGAGGGGCAGGGACGCCACGGCGGTCTTCTCTTCGTCGATCCTGAGGAACCTGGGGCTGAGGAGGTGAGCGTGGGGGACGTGGGGCCTGAGCGTACGACGTGAAGATGAGATTGCCATATGAAAGTGGCCCGGGAACAGACCAGGCGCGTAGGGGTTGCGGTACCGGGCGTGACGGGTGTACCCGCGCGCCCCCGAAAATCCGGGCGCGCCGTGGACGCGCCGACGTCGGAACGGGTGCCGTGACGGACCGGCCCCGCGCACGACCGTGACAGCGTGGGAGCGCTCTCATAGCATGCGGGGACATGAAGAGCCTGACCAAGCGCGCCCTCACCGCCGGACAACTGGCCGCCCTGCTCCGGGAGTCGGCGGGCCTCGGCTGCAGCGTGGAGGCCGAGCTCACGGACGGCTGGTTCAACGCCGCCTACCGGGTGCGGCTCGACGACGGGCGTCCGGCGGTGGTGAAGATCGCCCCACCGCCGGACGCCCTGGTGCTGCGCTACGAGCGCGGCATCATGGCCACCGAGGTCATGGCGCACCGCCGGATTGCCGCCCTCGGCGATGTGCCGCTGCCGGAACTGCTGCACGCGGCACCGGACTTCATGGCGCTGTCGGTCCTGCCCGGCACCCCCTGGGACAAGGCGGCGGACCGCCTCCCCGCGGACCGGCAGGCCGCGCTGCGCCGTGAACTGGGCCGGATCGTGGCGCGGCTGCACACGCTCGCCCCGGAGGACGGCCGGTACGGCTACCCGGCCCCCGAGGCCGGGCTGTCGGCGGCGGACTGGCCGACGGCCTTCGGCGCCATGGTGGAGGCGATGCTGGAGGAGGCCGTGCGCTGGAGCACCCCGCTCGGCGTCGCCCCCGACGAGGTCCGCGCGCTCGTCGCGGAGGGCGCGGACGTCCTGGCGGAGGTGACCGAGCCGCGGCTGGTCCACTTCGACCTGTGGCCCGGCAACGTCTTCGTCGCCGACGACGGCTCCGTCGTCACCGGGCTCATCGACCACGAGCGGGCCTTCTGGGGCGACCCGGTGGCCGAACTGGTCTCCCTGGCCTTCGGTGGCGACACCGGCCCCGACAGCGACCTCGTCGCCGGCTACCACGAGGCGGGCGGCACCCTGGACTTCGGGCCCTCGACGCTGCACCGGCTGGCCCTCTACCGCGTCTACCTCGGTCTCATCCTGGTCGTCGAGTGCGGCCCGCGGGGCTATCCCGCCGACCACGCCGACCACGTCCGCGACGTCCTCGGCCGCTGGGTCGCGGAGCTCCGGGCCGTGCGGCGGGGCTAGGTCGTGTCGTCAAAATGAGCTCCCCCAGCTCCGCTGGGAGGTGCCCCCAGGTGCGGTGCATCGCAAGGCGGAGAGTCGTCTCGTAGTGGGCTACTTGGACGATTCGACGACTCCCCCGGGCCGAAGGCTGGGGAGTGCCGTGCCTGGGGCACCTCCCAGCGCCGGCTGGGGGAGCGGCGCGGGGTGGGGGCACCCCCGGCCGAAGGTTGGGGGAGGGCATGTGACGACACGGCCGAGTACAACCCCGGCGGCCCCTCGTGGGTCTCCCCACCGCGGCAGCCGGGTCACGTACACGGCGTTCGGGTCGGGCCGGGCGGGCTAGCCTCCCAGCCGCACCCCGCGGTTGAAGCGGAAGAGGTCGCCGGGGTCGAGGGCCGCCTTCAGGCGGGCGAGGCGTTCGGCGTCCGGCGCCGGGTGGCCGGAACCGAACTGGGCGGGGGTGGCCCCCGCCCCGTCGCCGTAGACGAAGGTCAGGCAGCGCCCGGCCGTCCGGTCGGCCACCTCGGCCAGGACGCGGCGCTGCACCGCCCGGACCGGCTCCATCTCCGGCGCTGCCGCCGAGATCACCCGCAGCAGGAACCGCCCGTCGCGGTGGCCGGTCGCGCCCGGTACGGCGGGCGGCCGGGACAGGGCGCCCCCGAGGTGGCGCAGGTCGACGACGGTGCCGGCGGCCGCCGCCAGGACCCGGCGCAGGGCGGCCGCGTCGACGTCGCGCAGCACGGCGTTGTCGGCGGCGTAGGCGTGCGGCCGCGGTGGGTCGCGGTGGATGGCGCCCGACTCGGTGTACGGCACGGGCCGCAGGTCGTCGGTCGTACGCGGCCCGGTCGCGCGCAGCGGCGCCACCAGGCGTTCGCCCTCCGCCGCCGGGCCGTTGAAGGCGATCCGCACCGAGGCGAGGTGCCGTCCCCCGGGCCCGGCCGGGACCAGGGCCACCGAGGACGTCAGCTCCTCGGGCACCTCCCGGGTCCAGCGCAGGTACGCCTCCAGCACCTCCTCCGTCGCCCCGGCCGGGAAGACCAACTGCCCGCCGTACAGCGCCGGCACGGGCAGCAGCCCGATCTCCATCCCCGTGACCACGGCGAGGCCGTGGCCGGAGCCGCGCAGCGCCCACGAGAGTTCCGGCTCGCTCCGGGCGGTGACGTGCCGGGCCCGGCCGTCCGCCGTGACGACGTCGAAGGCCCGTACGTGGTCGCAGGCCCAGCCGTACTGGCGCGCCGTCAGGCCCAGTCCGCCGCCGAGGGTGTAGCCGACCGCGCCCACGTCCGGCGAGGAACCGCTCGGCGGCGCCAGCCCGAAGGGCGCGGCCGCCGCGACGACGTCCGACCAGCGGGCACCCGCCCCGACGTACGCGGTGCCCGCAACCGGATCCACCCGGACCGCGCGCATGCGGCGGGTGCTGATCAGCACACCCCGGTCGGCGGCCACGGACAGGCCGTGCCCGGTGGCCTGGACGGCGACCGGCAGCGCGCGGGCCGCCGCGTGGACCACCGCCGCGCGGACGTCCTCGGCGGTCCGGGCGGCGACGATCAGGTCGGGGCGGTGGAGATAGGCGGTCTGGAAACCGGAGCGCTCGGCGTCGTACCCCGCGTCGTCCGGGGTGATCAGGGTGTCCTCGTGCGTGTTCGTCCACATGGGGACGACGCTAGGAGCGCTTGAGGACACATCCTGTCCCCAGGCTGTGGAAATCTCGGCGCATGACGACGGACCGCCCGACGATGCCCGCCCGGATGCTGCGGCTGCTCTCGCTGCTGCAGAGCCGCCGCACATGGTCCGGCGCCGAGCTCGCCGGCCGTCTCGGCGTGACCGGCCGCACCGTGCGCCGGGACGTCGACCGGCTGCGCGAACTGGGCTACCCCGTGCACGGCACCACGGGCACGGCCGGTGGCTACCGGCTGGCCTCCGGCCGCGACCTGCCGCCCCTGCTGCTGGACGACGACGAGGCGGTGGCGATCGCCGTCGGACTGCGCACGGCCGCCGCGGGCGGTGGTGTGGCGGGCATCGAGGAGACGTCGGTGCGTGCCCTGGCCAAGCTGGAGCAGGTGCTGCCCGCGCGGCTGCGGGCCCGGGTCGCCGCCGTCGGCGCGGCCTCCGTCCGCGTCCCGGTCGGGCAGCCGCTTCCGGAGGCCGATCCGGACGCACTGGCCGTCCTCGCCGCCGCGTGCCGCGACCACGAGGTGGTGACCTTCGACTACCGCGGCCGCGCCGCCGCCCCGGAGCGGCGCCGTGCCGAGCCGCACAGCCTCGCCACCGCGTACGGGCGCTGGTACGTCATCGCCTACGACACCGACCGCGCGGGCTGGCGGGTGTTCCGGCTGGACCGGCTCACCGGCCCCGCCCCCGTCCACCGCCGCTTCACCCCGCGGGACCTGCCCGGCGGCCCGGGTGCCGACCCCGCCGCGTACCTCGCCGCGACGCTGACCGCCGCCCCCTACCGCTTCACGGCCGCGGCCACGGTCGGCGCGCCGGCCGCCGAGGTGCTGGCCCGCCTCCCGGCGCCGCTGCCCGGGCGGGTGACGCCGCTGGACGAGGGCCGCTGCCGGGTGACCTTTGGCGCGGACTCGCCGGACCTGATCACGCACGACCTCGTGGCGCTGGCCGGGCTCCCCGTCGTCCTCGACGAGGACACCCCGGCCGCGCTCCGCGCCCATCTGCGGGACGTCGGGCGCGCGCTCGCGGCGATGTGAGCGGTTGCCGGGGGAGCGGTTGCCGGGGGAGCGGGGAGCTACCCGGCGGCGGTCGTGGGCTGCTCCACGACGTTGCGGCCACCGAGCGGCGCCATCCTGCCCGGGTGCTCGGGCTGCTGGCCCGGCATGAGCCCGGTGCCGGACGCCGGGGCGGAGGTGTGCGCGGAGGTGTGCGCGGAGGTGTGGGCCGAGGCGTGCGCGGAGGTGTGGGCCGAGGCGTGCGCGGGGGCCGCATGGGTGGGAGCCGCGTGGGCGCCCCCGGACTGCTGCGCGGCACCCGGCGCGATCGCCATCGGGGCGGCGGAGGAGGGCACCGCCGCGGTGACCGCACGGCTCGCCTCGGTCTTCGGGTGCTCGTCCTTGTCGGGCGCGTGGCTCACCCCGAAACGGGTCCGCAGATGGTGCCCGGCCGCCTCGTCGAGGCTCACCGGTCGCTGCAGCCGCACCGCCAGCCGGCTCGCCTCACGGCCCAGCGCCGCGAGGTCCTCCCACCGCAGGTGCACGACGAGCGGCAGTTCCGCCTCGCCGTCGGGGAGCGCTTGAAGGCCCTGGAAGGGGACGTTGCTCTGAGCGTTCATCGGCCGGTCCTCACCATTGGCTGCAGTGCGGTACGGCAGGGGATACGCACCCCGGCACCGGAACGTTCAGCCGCGCCCCGCCGCGCCCGCCGCGCGGCGGGGATGATGGGACCGTGCGCACCCTCGGGATCGACCTGGCCGCGAGCCCCCGGACGACCGCGGTCGCGGTTGTCACCTGGCCCGGTGACGGTACGGCCGTCGTCTCCCCGCCGCTGCTGGGGTGCGCCGACGACGTGCTGGCCGACCTGCTGTGCGGACTGGAGCCGGGGGAACGCGCCGGGGTGGACTGCCCCTTCGGCTGGCCGATCCCGTTCGTCGAGGCCGTCGCCGCGCACGCGGCGGGCACGCCGTGGCCCGGGCGGGGCACCGACGCCTCCGCGTACCGGGCGACCCTGCGCCACCGCCGCACCGACGTCCTGACCCACGAGGAACTCGGCGGCCGGTGGCCGCTGTCCGTCGCCTTCGACCGGCTGGGCGCCACCGCCGCCCGCTGGGCCCACCTCGCCGACGAACTCGCCGCCCGCGACCGCCCGGTGGCCCGTGACGGCTCCGGTCGGATCGCCGAGGTGTACCCGGCGGCGTCCCGCAGACGATGGGGCCTGGGCCCCGAGCGCTCGACGGCCGAACTCCGCGCGGCCGCCCCCTGGCTGCGGTGCGGCCCGGCCGAACGCGCCGCGTACGACGGCAGCGAGCACGCCTTCGACGCGCTGGTCGCCGCCCTCGCCGCACGGGCCGTCCAGCGCGGACTCACCCGCGGTCCCGCCGGCCCGGAGCAGATCCACGCGGCCGCCGTCGAGGGCTGGATCCACCTCCCCGGTGAGGGCACGCTCCCGGCCCTGCCGTGAGCGCGGATGCGGGTGCGGGCGGCAGGGTGGACGCGGCGACGTGACCGTGGTGGCCGGGGTGCGTGGGCATCCCGCGCCGGGGCCGGGCCCCCTGGAGGCCCCTTGGGTACGAGTCAACGGCGCCGCCACGACTCGTACTTGGGCAACGGCTTTGCGCCGCGGGCCGCCGGAGGCGTGCTCGGGTGCCGCGCGGCGTCCCGAGCCGCCTGGCCCCGCCCGGGCGCCGCCCGCTCAGTGGAGGCGGATCGCGAGGGTGACGACCGCGCCGACCGGGCCCGTGGCGATCGTGAGGTGGTCGGTGACCAGGCGGGCGAGCCACAGGCCGCGCCCGCAGCGGGAGTCGAGGCCGGGCAGCAGCTCGGGGATGACGGCGGCGCTGAAGCCGGGGCCGGCGTCGGTGATCCGGCACTGCACCTCGCCGTCGGTCCGGCGCAGCATCAGGCGGCCGCGGCCGCCGCCATGGGTGATCGCGTTGGAGGCCACCTCGTTCACCGCGAGGACGAACTCGCCGCGGCGTGCCGCAGGAAGTCCCGCCCAGATCGCGAACTCCTCGGCCAGTACCCGCAGTCGGGGCAGCTCGCCCTCCGTGAAGTCGCGTTCCAGCCAGCAGCCCCCGGCGGCCGGATCGCCGGCGGAGGGTTCGTGCAGCTCCTCCAGCATCAGCCGCTCACCTCGATCAGTGTCAGCCCCGGCAGGGACGTCGCGCCCAGCGTGCGCAGCAGCGTCAGGTGGAAGGCGGAGCAGCGGACCTCCACCCGCACCCCCCGCTCCCCGGCGGCGGCCACCAGCGTCAGGAGTTCCGTCGCGCAGCCGACGCCGAGGAAGTGCAGGTCGCGCAGGGCCAGGACGAGCCGCCCGCCCTCCACGGTCCGCCGCAGCGCGTCCTCGACCACGCCGTGGAACCGATCCCGCGTGCTGAGGTCGGCCTCGCCGAGCAGCCGCAGCAGGCCCTCGGTGCGCGCCGCGTACAGCGCGCCGAGCCGGGTCAGCAGGTTGCGCGGGTGGGCCTGCGCCATCGCGTCGAGCACGTCCCCGGTGAACCACCGGCGGTCGTAGGCGCAGATCTCCGCGTACGGCCGTCCGGTGAAGAGGTGGTCGGCGTGGGTCTCGCGGTGCACCATTGCGTCGATGGGCGCGCCCATGTCGCGCACCCAGTGCATGTCGATGTACGCGCGCAGGCCCGCGTACCCCTCGCGGACCGCGCGGTCCGTCTCCTCGGCGAGCCGGCCCTGCTGCCGTACCGCCGTGAACGCGAGGTCCGGACGGATCAGCTCGCGCATGCTGCTCAGCACGAGCTGCCCGCGCCGGTGCGCCGACTCCACCCGTGCGTCGGCGTCCCCGGGCCGCCCGGCGTCGTCGGCCGGACCCAGGTGGGCGAGCACCTCCCGGTCCGGCACGCCGGGGGCGGCGAAGACCATGACCCGCTCGCCGGCCGCCAGCCCGAGCCGTGCGAACGCGGCCAGGACGTCCCAGCGTGTGTCGTCGCCGTCGTAACTGACGAACGCGTGGTCGCCGGGCCGCATCCGCTGCACCGGCACGACCCGCACATCCGCGGCAGGCATCGGTCCTCACCCCCTGGTTTCCGAGCTGCCGAGGGTAGGAGCGCGCACCGCGGGACCGCCAGGCGGGACCGACTCTGGCCGGGATCGCGCGGGGAGCGATCGCGGGCACGCCGGAGCTGCCCGGAAGCGCCCGTCCGTCAACGCGATGTGACGGACGGGCGATCAACGCACCGGCCGCCCGGACGCCGGCCCGGCCGTTCTGCGTGACGTCACCCGGATGCGCCGTGAAGCCGGTGTTCGCGTCCCTGCCGTGGTCCAGTAGGGAGCGGAGGTCCCGCCCCGCAGCAGGGAGCGGCTGCCCGTGCCAAGCTGGGGTCCGTCGGGTCTGTGGCGTGCGTCACACATGGTGGTCCCGCTTCCCGCCGGCCGGACAGCATCGGCCGGGGACGCCACGGGCGGCGTACGTGCCCCGGCCCGACCGCCGGGCGAGGGCCGGTGCACGGCATGGGGATTGTCGGATCGGCCGTGGGAAGGAGGTGGCGGCGACGCCCCGCCGGGCCCGGCACGACTGTGAGAGCGGCCACGTACGCCCCTTTCGGCGGGCTGTGGGGATTAAGCGCGGGTAAACTCCCTGTTCGCCATTTGTGACGCCGGGTGAGGGGCCCCAGGCCACGGGCCGTCCGGTCCGGACGGCCGCGGTACGGGGACGCCGGGCGTGCGCCAGTCGCGGGGACGGTCCCGCGCGCCGGGACACCGTGGTCCCCGGCCGGCCGGTCGAGGGGCACCGGCGCCGCAGTGGTCCTGAGTTCTTGGAGGGTTTGACATGCGTCTGTCTCTGGCCGTGAGCGACCGGAACAAGGTGCCCGGCGCGTCCGCGGCGGCGCCACCGACCCCCGGCTCGGCCGAGCCGGGGAGCACCGTATGACCCTCGTCGAATCGCCCATCCCGCTCCTCGAGGACCCCGCGCCCGCCGGTGTCGCCGGCACCTCCGGCGTCCTGTGCCCCGCACGGGCGGTCTTCCGGGCCGGCGACGCAGCCCCCGGGCGCACCCTGCTCGGGGTCCTGGCCGCCACCGCCCGGGCGCACCCCACCGCACCCGCCGTCGACGACGGCACCACGACGCTGAGCTACCGGGCCCTGGCCGTCGCGACCGAGCGCCTGCGCCGCCGCCTGGCGGAGGCCGGCATCGGCGCCGGCGACCGGGTGGGCGTACGGGTGCCCTCGGGCACCGCCGACCTGTACGTGGCGGTCCTCGCCGTGCTCTCCGCGGGCGCCGCCTATGTGCCGGTCGATGCCGAGGACCCCGAGGAACGCGCCCGGCTGGTCTTCTCCGAGGCGGAGGTGTGCGCCGTCATCGGCGAGCACCTCACGGTCACCCCGTGCGCCGAGCCCCGCGGCACCGTCGGCCGCCATCCCGGGCCGGACGACGACGCGTGGATCATCTTCACCTCCGGTTCCACCGGCAAGCCCAAGGGCGTCGCCGTCACCCACCGTTCGGCCGCCGCGTTCGTGGACGCCGAGGCCCGGCTCTTCCTCGCCGAGGAGCCGCTGGGACCCGGCGACCGGGTGCTGGCCGGGCTCTCGGTGGCCTTCGACGCCTCCTGCGAGGAGATGTGGCTGGCGTGGCGGCACGGCGCCTGCCTGGTGCCCGCGCCGCGCTCCCTCGTCCGCACCGGGCTGGACCTCGGCCCCTGGCTCGTCGAGCAGGGGATCACGGTCGTCTCCACCGTGCCCACCCTGGCCGCGCTGTGGCCCGTCGAGGCGCTGGACGACGTCCGCCTGCTGATCTTCGGTGGCGAGGCCTGCCCGCCGGAACTGGCCGAACGGATGGCCGTCGAGGGGCGTGAGGTGTGGAACACCTACGGCCCCACCGAGGCCACCGTCGTCGCCTGCGCCGCCCAGCTCACCGGCGAGGGCCCGGTCCGCATCGGACTGCCCCTGGACGGCTGGGAGCTGGCCGTCGTGGATGCCCACGGCGAACCGCTGCCCATGGGCGCGACCGGCGAGCTGGTCATCGGCGGGGTCGGCCTCGCCCGCTACCTGGACCCCGCCAAGGACACCGAGAAGTACGCGCCGCTGCCCGCCCTCGGCTGGGACCGCGCCTACCGCAGCGGCGACCTGGTCCGCGCGGACGCGGAGGGCCTGGTCTTCGTCGGCCGCGCCGACGAGCAGGTCAAGCTCGGCGGGCGCCGCATCGAACTGGGCGAGATCGACGCCGCGCTGCAGGCGCTGCCCGCCGTCGCCGGCGCGGCCGCCGCCGTCCGCACCACCAAGGGCGGCAACCAGATCCTGGTCGGCTACGTCGCGGTGACCGGTGACTTCGACCAGGCCGACGCGCTCGCCCGGCTCCGCGAGGCGCTGCCGGCCGCCCTCGTCCCGCTGCTCGCCGTCGTGGACACCCTGCCCACCCGGACCTCGGGCAAGGTCGACCGGGACGCGCTGCCCTGGCCGCTGCCCGGGCTCGACGCGCCCGCTGCGGAACTGGGCGGCACCGAGGGGCTGCTCGCCGGCCTGTGGGGCGAGCTCCTCGGCGCGCCGGTGACCGGGCCGGACGCCGACTTCTTCGCGCTCGGCGGCGGCAGCCTGACCGCCGCCCGCCTCGTCTCGCAGCTGCGCACCCGCTACCCCGCGGCCGCGGTCGGCGACGTCTACCAGCACCCCACCCTCGGGGCGCTCGCCGCGCGCCTGGACGAGGCCGACGCCCGCCGGGCCGCCGCGCGCCCCGTACGGCCGGTGCCCAGGCGCGCCGCGGCGGTCCAGCTGGCGCTGATGCTCCCGCTGTTCGTCCTGGCCGGACTGCGCTGGGGCGTCGTGGCGGCCGCGATCGGCAACGCGCTGCGCCTCCTCGGCCCGTTCCCGTGGGTCCCGGCCGTCTCCTGGTGGTGGGTGCTGGCCGGCTGGGCGCTGCTCATCAGCCCCGCCGGACGGGTCGCCGTCTCCGCGGGCGGCGCCCGGCTGCTGCTGCGCGGGGTGCGCCCGGGCACCTACCCGCGCGGCGGGGCGGTGCACCTGCGTCTGTGGGCCGCCGAACGCCTCGCGCAGGTCAGCGGCGCCGGCAACCTCACCGGTGCCTGGCTGAGCCACTACGCCCGCGCGCTGGGCGCCAAGGTCGGCGACGGCGCCGACCTGCACTCCCCGCCGCCGGTCACCGGCATGCTCAAGCTCGGCAAGGGCAGCGCCGTGGAGCCCGAGGTCGACCTGTCCGGGCACTGGCTCGACCGCGACCTGCTGCACATCGGCAAGATCCGCGTCGGCGCGGGCGCCACGGTCGGCTCCCGCAGCACCCTGCTGCCCGGCGCCCGGATCGGCAAGCGCGCCGAGATCGCCCCCGGTTCCGCGGTCGTGGGCGCCGTCCGGGCCGGACAGCGCTGGGGCGGTGTGCCCGCCGTCCGCACCGGCAAGGCCCCGCACCGCAGCTCCGACTCCCGCCCGCCGCGACGGCTGCGCTGGTCGGCGGCGTACGAGGCGACCGCCTTCGCCCTGGACCTGCTGCCCGCGGTGTCGGCGCTGCCCGCCCTGCTGGTGCTGGCCCGGTTCCTGCGCGGCGCCGGCGCCGCGCCGCTGCCCGCCGCGGTCGCGGCCGTGCCCCTGGCCACGCTCGCCTGGCTGCTGACGTACGCGCTGCTGGTGCTGGCCGGGGTGCGGCTGCTGGGCGTCGGGCTGCGCGAGGGCCACCACCCCGTGCACGGCCGTGTCGCCTGGCAGGCGTGGACGACGGCCCGGCTCATGGACCGGGCCCGCGCGCACCTGTTCCCGCTCTACGCCAGCCTGCTGACGCCGGTGTGGCTGCGGGCGCTCGGCATGAAGGTCGGCCGCCACGTCGAGGCGTCCACCGTGCTGGCGCTGCCGACGATGACCACCGTCGGCGACGGGGCCTTCCTCGCCGACGACACCATGGTGGGCAGTTACGAGCTCGGCGGCGGCCTGATGCGCATCGCGGAGGCCCGGATCGGCAAGAAGGCCTTCCTCGGGAACTCCGGCATGACCGCCCCCGGCCGCTCGGTGCCGAAGAACGGCCTGGTCGGCGTGCTCTCGGCGACGCCCAAGGGGGCCAAGGCGGGCAGTTCCTACCTGGGCATGCCGCCGATGCGGCTGCCGCGCGTCCCCGAGGCGGGCGACCGCAGCCGCACCTTCGCGCCGCCCCGGCGGCTCGTGCTGGCCCGCGCGGCCGTCGAGCTGTGCCGGGTCGTCCCCGTGATGTGCGCGGTCGCGCTGGTGGTGCTGGTGCTCGCCGGGTACGCGGCGGTGGCCGACCGGTACGGGGCGCCCGTGGCGCTCGCCGCCGGCGGTGCGCTGCTCGCGGGCGCCGGTGCGGTCGCCTGCGCGGTGGCCGTGGTGATGAAGTGGCTGCTGGTCGGACGGGTGCGGACGGGCGAACGGCCGCTGTGGAGCTCGTTCGTGTGGCGCAACGAACTGGCCGACACCTTCGTCGAGGTGCTGGCCGTGCCGTGGCTCGTCGGCGCGGTCGGCGGCACCCCGCTGATGAACCTGTGGCTGAGGTGCCTGGGGGCGCGGATCGGACGCGGCGTATGGTGCGAGACGTACTGGCTGCCGGAGGCGGACCTGGTCCGGGTCGGGGACGGCGCGACCGTCGGCCGCGGCTGCGTGGTACAGACACACTTGTTCCACGATCGGATCCTGCGGATGGACGAGGTCGTACTCGGGGAGGGCGCGAGCCTCGGCCCGCACGGCATCGTGCTGCCCGGGGCCACGGTCGGGGCCCGGAGCGCGATCGGTCCCGCCTCGCTCGTCATGCGGGGCGAGAGCGTGCCCGAGGGCACCCGCTGGCTCGGCAACCCGATCTCCGCCTGGCACACAGAGGGGGCCCGCACAGGGTGAGCAACGGCAAGCGCGTGCGTGGCGGGGCCGCCGTCCCCGCCACGCCCGGGGCGGAGGTGTCCGCGGACACCTACTTCCCCGAGCACGGCAACGGCGGCTACCGGGTCACCCACTACGACCTGGAACTGGAGTACCGCCCGGCGGCCAACCGCCTCTCGGGCCGGGCCCGGATCTCCGCGCTGGCGGACCGGGCCCTTTCCGCGTTCAGCCTCGACCTCGGAGCCTTCCGTCTGGACCGGGTCCTCGTCGACGGGCGCCCCGCCCGCTACACGCACCGCGCGGGGAAGCTCCGCATCAAGCCCGCGAAGGCGCTGCCCGAGGGCCCGTTCGCGGTCGAGGTCCGCTACGTCGGCAACCCGAGGCCCGTCCGCTCCCGCGACTGGGGGGAGCTGGGCTGGGAGCAGCTGGAGGACGGCGCGCTCGTCGCCAGCCAGCCGATCGGCGCGCCCTCCTGGTTCCCCTGCAACGACCACCTCGGCGACCGGGCGGGTTACCGGATCACGGTGACCGCGCCCTCGCCGTACACGGTCGTCGCCAACGGCAGCCTGGAGTCGTACCGGGTCGGCGCCTCCACGACGACCTGGGTGTACGACCAGCCGCGGCCGATGCCGCCGTACCTGGCGACCGTGCAGATCGGCCTGTACGAGCTCATCGACCACCTCGGCGGTGCCGTACCCCAGCCGGCCGCCGTCCCGCCGCGCCTGACCGCCGACTTCGACCACGACTTCGGGCGCCAGCCGCGGATGATGGAGGTGTTCAGCGAGCTCTTCGGGCCCTACCCCTTCGGCGAGTACGCGGTCGTCGTGACCGACGAGGAGCTGGAGGTCCCGGTCGAGGCGCACGGGCTGTCCGTCTTCGGCAGCAACCACCTGGACGGCCGCCGCGGCTCCGAACGCCTCGTCGCCCACGAGCTCGCCCACCAGTGGTTCGGCAACAGCCTCGCCCTCGCCGACTGGCGGCACATCTGGCTCAACGAGGGCTTCGCCGCGTACGCCGAATGGCTGTGGGCCGAGTCCTGCGGCGAGGCGCCCGCCGCCCGCAACGCGGCCCGCGCCCACGCCAGGCTCGCCGCCCAGCCCCAGGACCTGCGGCTGGCCGACCCCGGTGCCCGGAACATGTTCGACGACCGGGTGTACAAGCGCGGCGCCCTCACCCTGCACGCGCTGCGCACGGTCATGGGGGACCCGGCGTTCTTCCGGCTGCTGCGGGCCTGGGCCGCCGCCCACCGCCATGGCACCGTGACCACCGGGCAGTTCACCGCCCTGGCCCAGGAGCACACCGACCGGCCGCTGGAGGCGCTGGTCTTCCACCCGTGGCTGCACGGGACGCGGCTGCCACGCCTGCCGAGCGGGGGAGCATGAGTGGCGCGCACACGGACGGGGGCGGGATCGTCGTCCACCGGCGGCCGGGCTGCCCGTTCTGCAGGAAACTGCGGGCGCAACTGCTGTTCACGCGGTTGCGCCACACCACGGTCGACATCTGGCGCGATCCGGACGCCGCCGCCTTCGTGCGCTCTGTGGCGGACGGGAACGAGACCGTGCCGACCGTCACCGTGGCGGGGCGGCCCCTGGTCAACCCCTCGCTGCGGCAGCTCAAGGAGGCGGTCAGGGCGTACGCCCCGCACCTTCAGGCGAACCGCGACACGTAGCGGCGCTGCCAGGGCGTCTCCACCGCGCGCCGGGTGTAGTGCTCCCGGACGTAGGCGACGGCCTCACCGGACGGCACCCCGTCCAGCACCGCCAGGCACGCCAGGGCCGTCCCCGTACGGCCGAGCCCGCCACCGCAGGCGACCTCCACCCGCTCGTCCGCAGCACGCTGCCACGCCGCGCGCAGCGCCTGGGCGGCGTCCGCACGGTCCGCGGGCAGCCGGAAGTCCGGCCAGCGCACCCAGCGGCTCTCCCAGGCCACCGCCGGGGGTTCGTGGCCCAGCAGGTACAGCCCGAACACGGGGACGGGACCGGCCGGCAGCGGGTGCCGCAGCCCCCGTCCACGCACCAGCCGCCCCGACGGCAGCCGCAGTACCCCCGGGGCGCCCGGCTCCCAGCCGGCGGCGGGCTCAGCGCCCATGGCCGCCGCACGCCGCCGGGTAGAGCACGGCGCCGGCCAGCTCGCCGCCGTCCGCGGCGTCCGCCGCCAGGCCGGACAGGCGCAGGCACGCCTCAGCGGTGGCGTCCACGGGAGGGCACTCGACGCCCACGGCGCCGACCGCGGTCACCGAGCCGTCGTGGTGGAGTTCGCCGCCGGAGGACGGCGCGGGCAGCCCGCCCTGCAGGATGCCGAGGGCGACGATCTCGCCCGACGCGCCCGACGCGCCCGAGGCCTCACGGATGTCGAAGCGCCAATGGGCGTCGCTCGCTTTGAGGAGGTATTTCCCGGACCTCCCGCATTCCGCCAGGGAATCCCGGCGGGCGCGGACGAGTTCGGCTATCGCGCAGCACAACGGGGCGTCATGTCCGGCCGGCGTGCGGAAGCGGCTGAAATCGGCGAGCGGCGCGGACCGCATCGCGCCGTCGAGGAGGACGACCGCCGACTCCCGTGCGTGCGGATGGCCCTGCTCGGCGATGTCCAGCAGAAAGGGGGCCGCGACCACGGCGCCGGGGAGCACCTCGCCGGTGCGTCCGCGCAGCAGGGAACTGCTGGTCAGGGCCGCCACGGCGGAGGCGACCCCCTCGAGGTCGCGGGCCGCGGCCAGTGCCCTCAGCCCGGCCGCGGGGTCGGGCCGTTCGGCCCGCGCCCCGTCCCGGGCGTCGGCGGTCCGAGGGCGCGGCCGCGGCGTGGGAATGGCATTCCAATTGACGGCGTCGATCTCGGTGAGCAGCATCCGCACATGATTCCACCCGCTCCGGAATTTCGGGGTTCCGCATGCGGGACAAGCGTTCGAGCGGCTATGCTCCGCCGCCTCAAGCGGTATGACGCAGATACAGCGCGCCACAACTGTGGCAGAAGGGCTGCGCCGCCGGCGTTCCCCATACGTCCTCCGCCTGCACGGCCGCGGCGGGGGAGAGCTCCCGCCCGCACAGCCCCGTCGCGGCGCCGTCCTCCACCATGTGCCACGCCCTCAGCGGGCTTCCGTCGGCCGGGCCGCCGTCCTCGGTGTCGTACTCGGCGCGCATCTCGTACACGGGCATCGTGGTGCCTCCGGGTCGGTCATGCCCTTCTTGGTGCCGGTAGTCCAGTATGTCCGGGCTCCGCCCGCGCGGCGATCGCAGCCCCGCGCGGGGCGGGACGTACCGCAGCCGGCGGGCCCGGGGCTCGGCCCGTCGTACGACCGGCGCGGGCGGGAGGGCGTGCGCGGACCGGCGCGGCGGCGTCCCGGCGGCCACCGGCCGTCGCCGGCGTCACTGTGGGCCCCGCCGGGCCCGCCGGTGCCCCGGGCGCCGATTGACAGGCCGGGACCGGCGTCCTTGAGTGTGGGGCGCCAGGCAGGAGCCTCAGGGGGAAGCGTCATGCCGAGCCACCGTCAGCCGCCCGCACCGCAGCCGCCACTGCCCGGAGTGCCGCCCGAGCGGCTGTGCGGGGAACTGCTCGGCGCGAGCGACGCCGCCGCGGACGCGGGGGACCTCGCGACCGCGGCGGTCCACGCACGTACCGCCGCGATTGTGGCGGCCTCGGCGGGGCTGCCCGCGCTGTTGCGCGCCGCGCAGTGGCAGCATGGCCGGCTGGCGCTGCTCGCCGGTGACCGGGAGGCCGCGGACGGCTGGTTCCGGCAGGCCGGCCCTTCCGGCGCCGCCGCTCCCGCCGGCCCTTCCGCTCCCGCCGGCCCGGTCCCGTCCGGTGGCGACGCCGGCGGCGCCCGGCTGTGGGCCCGCTTCCGCCGCGGCCCGCGCGCACCGGAACAGCCACCGGACCGTCCCGCCGCGCCGCTGCTGGCGGTGGGCCTGCTCGGCTCGCTCAGCGTCAGCGTCGACGGTTGTTCCGGCCGAGGGCTGGCACGGCCACCGCACCCGTTCCCTGCTCGCCTTCCTGCTCACCCACCGAGACCCCTGGCCGCACCGGGAGACGCTCATGGACGCCTTCTGGCCGGACTCGGCCCCCGGGGCGGCGCGCAACAGCCTCGGCGTCGCGATGCACCAACTGCGCCAGACGCTGGGTACCGCGACCGGCGAACCCGTGGTCGTCTTCCGCTGCGGTGCCTACCGGCTGGGTCCCGGGCTCGGCCTCTGGCTGGACTGCGACGAGTTCGACCTGCTGCTGCGCACCGCCCGGGAGGCGGAGGACCGGGGCGACCGCACCGGCGCGGCCGAGGAGTACGAGCGGGCGCTCGCCCTCTACCGGGGCGAGTTCCTCGCCGAGTCGCCGTACGAGGAGTGGACCGTCCTGCACCGGGAGCGGCTGCGGCTGGCCCACCTCGACGCCCTCGCCCGGCTGAGCGAACTGCACTTCACCGCGGGCCGCTACGCCCCGTGCGCCGAACTCTGCCGCCGCCTGGTCGCGTTGGACCCGTGCCGGGAGACCGCGCACCGGCGGCTGATGCGCTGCCTGAGCCGGATCGGCCAACCGCATCTGGCCATCCTCCAGTTCCGGGCCTGCGTGCGGACGCTGCGCGAGGAACTCGGCGTGCCGCCGCAGCGCGAGACCGTCGAGCTCCACCAACGGCTGCGCGACGACCTGCCGGTGTGAGCGGCGCGCCCGCGCTTATCGCGTCGCGGCCGCCGGGTTAAGCGACGGCACGGCGGCCGGTTAAGCGCGGTGCGGAAGAACGGACGCCGAGCGCGGCAGCGACCCGCCGCCGCGCCGGCGCCCACCTCGCAGGGGAGAGAACATGCCCGCACAGCCCGACCTGAACAACCCCGTCCTCGGCATCGACACCCGCGACATCCTGGTGACGGACAACGACGCCGTCCCCTCCGGCCTGGTCCTCACCGCGTCCCTGCCGATCACCGTCAGCGTGACCTTCGAGGTCGGTGGCCTCACGCTGCCGTTGCTCCACGACACGCCCTTCAGGGTGACCTACGCCTTCGCCTCGCTCTCCGGCACCAGCGACGTCACGCGCTTGGTGGACGGGCGCCTGGTCACACGTCCGGCGCCCGCGAAGACGGTGTACAGCGGCGCCGACACCGACGTCGTCCTCCCGGCCGGAACGCTGCGGCCCGGGCTCTACCAGGTCTCGGCGATGGTCCAGTTCCCCGGTGCCCGGGGCATGGGCGCCTTCACCACGCTGCCGGTGATCGAGGTCGTCGAGGGGCCGCGAACGAGGACGAGCTGACCCGGATCGACGGCGTCGGTGCGACCACCGCGCGCCTGCTGGCCGCCGCCGGGATCCGTACGTACGCCGAGCTGTCGGCCGCGTCCACGGACGAGGTGATCGCCGCGGTGCGCGACCTGCGCGTGGTCTCCGCGGTCCGGGTCGAGCAGTGGCGCAAGGACGCCGCGGAGCTGGCCTCGGCGGTCCCGCCGCCGGGGCCGGCGCCGGAGGCGGAGCCGGCGGACGCCGGGTACGAGAGCTTCGTGCTGCGGGTGCGGCTGGACCGGGGGCGGATCCGGGCGACGGAGATCCGCAGGGTGCGCACCGGGGAGACCCGGCACTGGCCGGAGTGGGACGCCGGAGCGCTGCTCGCCTGCGTCCTGGGCCGCCCGGCCGGTCCAGGTCCAGGTCCCGGTCCCGGTACTGGTTCCGTTCCCGATCCCGTCCCCGGACCCGGACGGGCGACCGGGACCGGGGCCGGAACCGCGACCGGGGGCGACGGCGATCCCCGTGCCGGAGTCGCCCCGCCGGTCACGCTGCTGGCCGAGCCGCTGCTGGCGGTCGCGGGCGGCGCCGTACGGCCGGGGGTGCCGTTCACGCTGGACGTCACGCTGGCCCTGCCCCCGGCCAGCGGTCCCGGGGCGTGCTTCGCGTACTACGCGGCCGTCACCGCGAGCCCGGGCGGCGCGGGCCGTCGCGTGCTGGCGGACGACCGGGGCGTGCTGCGGGCCGGCGATCCGGTCGTACGGCTGTCGCTGCCCGGCCTGCCGCCGGGCACCCACCGTCTGGGGATCGCGGTGAGCCTGCGCGAACCCGGCGGGCACCGTCCCAGCGCGCTGGCGGCCACGGTGGACGGGCTCGTGCTCACCGTGTGACGTGCCACCGCGTCACGCGGCCGAGTCCGTGTCCTCGTCCCACTCGACACCGATCTCCCGCAGCCAGCGCCGGTCCTCCGGGCCCGGAGGACCGGGCAGCCCGGCCAACGGCTGCGGGGGGCCGGTGAGTTCGGTGCCGGTGAGCGACACCCCGCCCTTGCCGCCCGCGTGCGCGACGCTCTCGTCACCGCGTTCGAGGATTAGGGCTTCGTAGTGGGGCGGCCACCGCAGCAGGATCCGCCGCCGGCAGACCGGGCAGTACCACTCCTCGGCGCCGGAGCTCCTCGTCTCCGCCAGCCGCATCTCGTGGGTCTCGCTCATGCTCGTCTCCGTCCGCGCGAAGGGCACAGGGGAGGGCGGCGAACCGCCCCGCGTACCGGGTTGATGCCCGATCCGCCCCGATCAACCCCGGTTGTACGGGCGCCTCGTGTGACCGGCGGACGACGGGCCGTCACCGATTTCGTCACCCTTCGTGACCGGAGAAGTTCCCACCGCATGAATCGAGTCCGAAATTAGGGGATTTCACCCTATGTATTGACTGCGGGGAGTAATGGAACTTAAGGTTCATGTCAGGGGATGCTCCTATGAGCCGCATCCCGTCCGACATTTCACGTCTGTGATGGTGCGTCCGCACCTGAGACCCGGACGCACCCCCCGTCGCACCCGTGCCACGCGCACCGGCCGGTGCGACCCGCGCCCGGTCCCCCACGGCCGGCGCCTACGTTCCGCATCTCGAAGGGAACGACCATGCGCGTCACGAGCACGACCATCCGCCGGGTCGCCGCAGCGGCACTCGCGGCCCCGATCCTCGCCCTCGTCGGAGCCGGCGCGGCCGGCGCCGCGCCGCAACAGGCTGCCCCCGCCTCGCACCAGTCCGTCGTCACCCACGGGGACGGCTGCCGGGGCTACGGCGACTGGGGTTACGGATGGCGTTACGGCCATCACTTCGACGACGACTGTGGCTACGGCCACGGCTACGGCGGTTATGGAGGCTACGGAGGCTACGGCTACGGAGGTTACGGCTACGACAACGGCGTCGTCGTGGTGGTGCTGTAACCGTCAGTGAATCCGCACCCGCCCGGCGCCCGTCACGGCCACACCAGGCAGTAGAGCTGGTGCCCGCTCTCGTGACAGCGCTGGGCGAAGTCCTGCCACTCGTGCAGCATCGTGTAGATCACGAACGCGTCCCGCGGCCCGCGGCGGTCGGGGACGGTGGACCAGATGAAGGCGGCGGCGCCGAGGGCCTCCTCATCGGCCTTGCGCAACGGCTCGACGACGGAGTGGGGCAGCTTGACGACGGCGTAGTCGGGGTGGAGCACGACGAGTTCCAGCGGCGGGACCTTGGCCGGGGGTATGCCCTCGATGCCGGTCAGCACCATGGCGGCCATGGTCTCCGGCTTGACCTTGGTGTACATCCCCTGGCCCAGCTCGTCGCCGCCGAGTTCCTCGGGTCGCATCGAGATGGGGACCCGCGCGGCGGTTGCACCATCGGGTGCGCCGAAGTACTTGTAGGTCACCCCCACTCGGCCACCCCTGCTCCCGCTTTTCTCAACGGCCCTGTCGCGCTCTTTCGGCGGCCGGCGGCGCCGACCGGTGGGGCGGGCGTGCTCCGCGTCGGGGTCGTCCGCCCCGCCGCCCACGTCACCGCGTTCGCCACCGCGCTGCATTCCACTACCCGACCATCCGCAGACCCAACCACGCAACCCGATCATCGTCTCAGATGCACGGTCGATACCTCGTCGCGCAACGCCCGGCATTTGAGAGCATGTGCTTGTGAGCTATCCGTACGCCTACGAAGCGCCAGTTTCTCAGACCTTGTTCGATCGAGCAGCCGCCGTGACCCCTGGTGGGGTGAACAGCCCGGTACGTGCCTTTCGTGCCGTGGGCGGTACGCCCCGGTTCATGGTGTCCGGAACGGGTCCTTACCTGAAGGACGCGGATGGTCGCGAATACGTCGACCTCGTCTGCTCGTGGGGGCCGATGATCCTCGGCCACGCCCACCCCGAGGTGATCGCCGCCGTGCAGGCGGCGGTTGCGCGGGGTACGTCCTTCGGCACGCCCGGTGAGGGCGAGGTGGAACTGGCCGAGGAGATCGTGGCGCGTGTCGCGCCGGTGGAGCAGGTGCGGCTGGTCTCCTCCGGCACCGAGGCCACGATGTCGGCGATCCGGCTGGCACGCGGGTTCACGGGCCGGGCCAAGGTGATCAAGTTCGCGGGATGTTACCACGGTCATGTGGACGCCCTGCTGGCCGCCGCGGGTTCCGGGGTTGCCACTTTCGGGTTGCCCGACACCCCCGGGGTGACGGGCGCGCAGGCCGGGGACACGATCGTGCTCCCCTACAACGACCTGGGGGCCGTACGGGCCGCGTTCGCCGCCCACCCCGGTGAGATCGCCTGCGTGATCACCGAGGCGTCGCCCGGCAACATGGGCGTCGTGCCCCCGGCCGAGGGCTTCAACCAGGGCCTGGCGGACCTCTGCCGTGAGAACGGCGCGCTGTACGTCTCCGACGAGGTCATGACCGGCTTCCGTGTGTCGAGGTCCGGCTGGTACGGCATCGACGGCGTCCGTCCCGACCTGATGACCTTCGGCAAGGTGATGGGCGGCGGCTTCCCCGCCGCGGCCTTCGGCGGCCGTGCCGACGTGATGGCGCACCTCGCGCCCGCGGGCCCGGTCTACCAGGCGGGCACGCTTTCCGGTAACCCGGTGGCCACCGCCGCGGGCCTGGCCCAGCTGCGGTTGCTGGACGACGCGGTGTACGAGGTGGTGGACTCCGTCGCCGCCGAGGTGTCGGGCCTGGTGACCGCCGCGCTCTCCAAGGAGGGTGTGACGCACACCCTGCAGACCGCGGGGAACATGTTCTCGGTGTTCTTCACCGGTGACCGGGTGACGAACTACGACGAGGCCAGGCAGCAGGAGGCGTTCCGCTTCACGGCCTTCTTCCACGCGATGCTCGCCCAGGGCGTGTACCTGCCGCCCTCGGCCTTCGAGTCCTGGTTCGTGTCGTCGGCGCACGACGGCGCCGCCATCGAGCGGATCGCGGCCGCCCTGCCGGCCGCCGCCCGCGCCGCAGCGGAGGCCACCGCATGAGCGAGATCACAGTCGTCCACCTGATGCGGCACGGCGAGGTGGAGAACCCCACCGGCGTGCTCTACGGGCGCCTGCCCGGCTACCACCTGTCCGACCTGGGCCGGAAGATGGCCGACCGGGTCGCCGAGCACCTCGCGGGCCGTGACATCACCCACGTCGTCGCGTCCCCCCTGGAGCGCGCCCAGGAGACCGCGGCGCCGATCGGCGCCGTCCTCGGTCTGGACGTCGCGAGCGACGGGCGGCTGATCGAGGCGGACAACGTCTTCCAGGGCAAGACCTTCGGCGTCGGCGACGGCGCGCTCAAGCGCCCCGCCAACTGGAAGCACCTGGTCAACCCGTTCCGGCCGAGCTGGGGCGAGCCGTACGCGGACCAGGTCGTCCGCATGACGGCCGCGCTGGAGGCGGCCCGGGACGCGGCCCGCGGCCACGAGGCGGTGTGCGTCAGCCACCAGCTGCCGATCTGGATCGTGCGCAGCGCCGTGGAGCAGCGGCGCCTGTGGCACGACCCGCGCAAGCGGCAGTGCACCCTGGCGAGCCTGACGTCCTTCACGTTCGAGGACGACCGGATCGTCTCCGTCGGCTACACCGAGCCCGCCCGCGACCTGGTCCCGGCGCATCTGCTGGCCGGGGCGAAGCCGGTCAAGGGCGGCAGCAAGGGCTTCGGCGCCTGACGACCGCCTCCCGCCGGTTCCGGAGGGCACCGGTCACGCGGACCGGCGCCCTCCGGTACACCCCGTGACGGCCGCCGCCGCGTGGCCCGATACGGTGCCCCGCCCGGCGAATTCGTGCACCCCGCGAAGGAACCTGCCGTACACGTACGGCATCTAGGGCGGTGAGCAGGGGCGACGCACGGGGATTGGGGCGCGGAATGCGGGAGATCAGCCGACGAGGGGTACTGGGCCTGGCGGCCGGAGCGGCCGCCGCCGGGCTGGCGGGCTGCGCCGGGGAGGGCCCCGGCGGCCGGCGCGTCGGCGAGGGGCCGTCGGCGTCGCCCACCCCGTCCGCCGGCGGCCCGCAGGGGCGGCCCTCCCCGTCCCCGTCGGTGCGGACGATCGGCGACGGCTCGACGGCCGACACCGGGCCGCAGCCCCATCAGCCCGCCGTGGAGCGCCTGGAACCCGGGCAGACGCCACCGCAGTTCGTGATCTTCTCCTGGGACGGGGCGGGCGAGCTGGACAACGGGCTCTTCGAACGGTTCCGCAAGCTCGCAGGCGAGCACGGGGCGGCGATGACCTTCTTCCTCTCCGGCGTCTACCTGCTCCCCGAGTCGAAGAAGAGGCTCTACAAGCCGCCGCGCAATCCCGTCGGCGCCTCCGACATCGGCTACCTCACCGACGCCCACGTCCGCGCCACCCTCGAGCAGTTGCGGCTGGCCTGGCTCGAGGGCCATGAGATCGGCACGCACTTCAACGGCCACTTCTGCGCGGGAGCGGGCTCGGTGGGCCGCTGGAGCCCGGCCGACTGGCGCAGCGAGATCGAACAGGCCGTCGGCTTCGTGGAGAACTGGCGCACCCACACCGGTTTCACCGACCTGCCCCCGCTGCCCTTCGACTACCGCAAGGAGCTGATCGGCGGCCGTACGCCCTGCCTGCTGGGCCAGCGCTCGCTGCTGCCCACCGCCGCCCGCCTGGGCTGGCGGTACGACGCCAGCGGGCCGGGCGGCCTGCAGGTGTGGCCGGGCAAGAGCCACGGGCTGTGGGACCTGCCGCTGCAGGCGGTGCCCTTCCCCGGCCGCTCCTTCGAGGTGCTGTCGATGGACTACAACATGCTGGCCAACCAGTCGGTGAACTCCACGCGCGGCAACCCCGCTCACTACCCGGCCTGGCGACGGCAGGCCCGCGACGCCTACCTCGGGGGCTTCCGCCGGGCGTACGAGACCAACCGCGCGCCGCTGTTCATCGGCAACCACTTCGAACAGTGGAACGGCGGGATATACATGGACGCCGTCGAGGACGCGCTGCGGCGGATGGCCGACCACGGGGATGTGCGCCTGGTGTCGTTCCGCCAGTTCGTGGACTGGCTGGACGCGCAGGACCCGGCGGTGCTGGCGAAACTGCGCACCCTCGGCCCGGGGCAGCGCCCCGCGGGCGGCTGGCGCCGGTTCCTCGCGCAGGAACGTTCCTCCGTGTCCCCCTCCACCACGCCGTCCACCACGCCCTCCTCCTCTTCCTCCCCCTCCTAGACGGTTCCACCCGTTTCGTCCTGGGGGCGGCGGGCAGGCGAGCCGGTGAACGGGAACGTCCCCGGAGGACCGAGCCGAGGAGGTCGGAGGCCATGCGCGCGTCCCTGCAGGGGAGGAAGATCGCGTTCCTGGTGGCGCCGGAGGGCGTCGAGCAGACCGAACTCACCGGCCCCTGGGAGGCCGTCCGCGAGGCGGGCGGGACGCCCCGGCTGGTCTCCACCCGCCACGGCCGCGTGCAGGCCTTCGAGCACCTCGACCGGGCCGGTACCTTCCCCGTCGACGACACGCTCGGGGAGGTGGTCGCCGCGGACTTCGACGCACTGGTCCTCCCCGGCGGCGTCGCCAACCCCGACCTCCTGCGGCTCGACCCGGATGCCGTCGGCTTCACCAGGGACTTCTTCACCGAGGGCCGCCCCGTCGCGGCGATCTGCCACGCGCCGTGGCTGCTGGTGGAGGCCGGTGTCGTGCACGGACGTACCCTCACCTCCTGGCCCAGCGTGTGCACCGACGTCACCAACGCCGGCGGCACCTGGATCGACCAGGAGGTCGTGGTCGACTGCGACGGCCCCAACGTCCTGGTCACCAGCCGCAGGCCCGGCGACCTCAAGGCCTTCCAGGACGCCCTGGTGGACGAGTTCGCGCACCAGACGCGGAGCCGCGATTAACCGTCGCTTACTTGGGGCATTTGCCGCTTTCGGCAAAGCTGTCGGGGGTGCGCGAGATCGCTCCCGGCCTCATGCGAAACTTTTCACATGAGTCCTACGCGCGCCCTCCGACGCCGTCCGCTCCGCGGTGCCGCGGCACTGGCCGGAGCAGCCGCGTTCGCGCTGGCCGTCACGGCCTGCTCGACCTCCACCGCGTCCTCCGACGGCACCGGCCCCGGAACGAACTACGTCGGCGGCACCGGTGAGATCTCCACGGTCAAGCCGGGCCACCGGGTGGCAGCGCCGGAGCTGAGCGGGAAGTCCGTCGAAGGAGCCCCGCTCAGCCTCGCCGACCACAAGGGCAAGGTCGTCGTCCTCAACATCTGGGGCTCGTGGTGCCCGCCCTGCCGGGCCGAGGCGCCGCACCTGGCCAAGGTGGCCAAGGAGACCGAGGCGCAGGGCGTGCAGTTCATCGGCATCAACACCCGGGACCTGCAGACCGCACAGGCCAAGGCCTTCGAGAAGGAATTCGCCATCCCCTTCCCGAGCTTCTACGACCCGTCCGGGGACCTGGTGCTGCGCTTCCCCAAGGGCAGCGTCAACCCGCAGGCCATTCCCTCCACGCTGATCATCGACCGTCAGGGGAAGATCGCGGTGCGCGCGCTGAAGGAGCTCAGCGCCGACGAACTGCACGAGGTCCTCGACCCGGTGATCGCGGAGAAGTGACGTGAGCGTAATCGCCGCCGGTGCCAACCAGACCGTGGTGAACGGCGCCCTGCTCGCCGCCGTGCCGGTCGCGCTCCTCGGCGGCCTGGTCTCGTTCTTCTCGCCGTGCGTGCTGCCGCTCGTCCCCGGTTACCTGTCGTACGTGACCGGCGTCACCGGCACCGACCTGGCCGAGGCCCGGCGCGGCCGGATGTTCGTGGGCGCGTCGCTGTTCGTCCTCGGCTTCACCGCGGTCTTCGTCTCCGGCGGCGCGCTGTTCGGCAACTTCGGCACGACGCTGCTGGTGCACAAGACGGTCATCACCAGGGTGCTCGGCGCGCTCACCATCGTCCTGGGGCTCGCCTTCATGGGGGTGGTCGGCGGCATCACCCAGCGCGAGCTCCGCTTCCACCGCAAGCCCGCGATGGGCCTGGCGGGGGCGCCGCTGCTCGGCGTGCTCTTCGGCATCGGCTGGACGCCGTGCCTGGGACCGACGCTGAGCGCCGTCAACTTCCTCGCCTTCAACGAGGCCAGTGCCGGCCGCGGGGCGCTGCTCACCGCCGTCTACTGCCTCGGCCTCGGCCTGCCGTTCATACTGGCCGCCATCGCCTTCCGCCGTGCGCTCGGCGCCTTCGGCTGGGTCAAGCGCCACTATGTGTGGGTGATGCGCCTCGGCGGTGGCATGCTCGTCGCTGTCGGCCTGCTGCTCGTCACCGGCGTGTGGGACCACATCGTCTACCAGATGCAGATCTGGTCGTCCGGCTTCACTCCAGGGATCTGATCCATGAGCTCGAAAGACACCGCGGGGGCACCCCCCGACGCGGCGGCGGGCGCCGGTGCCGACCTCGGCGCGGCCGGCGCACAGCTGTCGACCGCGCCCGTCGAGGACCTCGGCCAGGTCGTGCCCGGTTCCTTCGGCGGCGTCCGCGGGCCGGGTACGGCCGGCGGACTCGCCTGGACCGGGCGGGAGGTGTGGGGCTGGACGCGCTGGATCTGGCGCCAGCTCACCTCGATGCGGGTGGCGCTGATCCTGCTCTTCCTGCTGTCGCTGGCCGCCGTCCCCGGTTCGCTGGTGCCGCAGACCAGCGTCGACGAGATCAAGGCGCAGGCCTTCAAGGACGCCCACACCACCCTGGCGCCGCTCTACGAGAAGCTCGGGCTGTTCAACGTCTACAGCTCGGTGTGGTTCTCGGCGATCTACATCCTGCTGTTCGTCTCGCTCGCCGGCTGCATCGTCCCGCGCAGCTGGCAGTTCGTCGGCCAGCTGCGCGCCAAGCCGCCGGCCGCCCCGCGCAACCTCACCCGGCTCCCGGCGTACGCGACCTGGCGCACCGAGGCCGAGCCGGACGCGGTGCTCGCCGCCGCCCGGCGCGCGCTCCGCGGCCGCCGCTTCCGCACCCAGGTCACCGGTACGGCGGTCGCGTCGGAGAAGGGCTTCCTGCGCGAGGCCGGCAACCTGATGTTCCACATCGCCCTGTTCGGGCTGCTGATCTCCTTCGCGGTGGGCGGGCTGTTCAAGGCCGAGGGCGGCAAACTGATCGTCGAGGGCGACGGCTTCAACAACACGCTCACCCAGTACGACGACTTCAAGCCGGGCACCTTCTACGACGCCGACGACCTGGACACCTTCGGCTTCAAGCTGGACGGCTTCAACGCCTCGTACGCGCGCAGCGGCCCGCAGAAGGGCACGCCGCGCACCTTCCGCGCCAACATCCGCTACTGGACGAGCCCGGGCGGCAAGCAGACGAAGTCCGCGATCGAGGTCAACAAGCCGCTGGAGGTGGGCAGCTCCAAGGTCTACCTGATCGGCCACGGCTACGCGCCCGTCGTCACCGTCAAGGACGGTCAGGGCAACGTCGTCTTCCAGGGCCCGGTGCCGTTCCTGCCGCAGGACGGCAACCAGACCTCGGTCGGCGTGATCAAGGCGATGGACGTCCGCGACCACGCCGACAAGAAGACCCAGTACGGCTTCCAGGGCCTGTTCACCCCGACCTTCGCGCTGAACGCGCAGCAGGGCCCGCACTCGTCCTTCCCGGCCCTGGACTACCCGGCGCTGATCCTCACCGCCTACCACGGCGACCTGGGCGTGGACGCCGGCCTGCCGCAGAACGTGTACCAGCTCGACACCGACAAGATGAAGCAGTTCAAGGACGCCGACGGCCAGATCGTGAGCAAGGCGATGAAGCCGGGGGAGACGCTCGCGCTGCCCGACGGCGACGGCTCGCTCACCTTCGACGGCGTCAAGACCTGGGCCACCTTCCAGGTCTCCCACCAGGTCGGCAACGGCTGGGCGCTGGTGAGCGCCGTCGCCGCCATCCTCGGCCTGGCCGGATCGCTGTTCATCCAGCGCCGCCGGGTCTGGGTGCGGGCGGTGCGCGGCGCGGACGGTGCCACCGTCGTCGAGCTGGCCGGGCTCGGCCGCAGCGAGTCGGCGCGGATCGCCGACGAGCTCGGTGAGCTCGCCGCCGACCTCACGGCCACGGCCCCGCCGCTGCCCGAAGCGGACCCCGAACCCTCAGAAGAACCCCTGCCCGATGACGAAGGAGCGCGCGCGTGACCATCGCTGCCGCGGTCAACGAGAACGTCGCCCACCTCAGCAACTACCTGATCTACTCGGCGATGGCGGTCTACACGCTGGCCTTCCTCGCCTACATCGCGGAGTGGGTCTTCGGCAGCCGCAGCAAGGTCGCCAAGACCTCCGCCGCGCTCGCCCCCGGCGCCGCCGGGTCCGCGCCCGCGGTCACCGTGACCGTGAAGCAGGGCGGCGGCACCGCCACCCTGGCGCGCCCCGAGGTCGTCACCCGGGCCTCCGCCAGTGACCGCGGCTTCGCCGACGGCCCCGGCGCGGCCGGCGACACCGAGCAGGGCGACCTCTACGGCCGCATCGCGGTGTCCCTGACCGTGCTGGCCTGGGCGCTGCACGTGGCCGCCGTGGCGGCGCGCGCCTTCTCGGTGCAGCGCGCCCCCTGGGGCAACATGTACGAGTTCTCCACGACCTTCGGCGCCACGGCGGTCACCGCCTACCTGGTGCTGCTCCTGCTGGGCAAGAAGGTCCGCTGGATCGGGCTCTTCCTGACCACCACGGTCCTGCTCGACCTCGGCCTCGCCGTCTCGGTCCTCTACACCGACAGCGACCAGCTGGTCCCGGCGCTGCACTCCTACTGGCTGTGGATCCACGTCTCCTGCGCCATCATCTCCGGCGCGGTGCTCTACCTGGGCGCGGTGGCGAACGCGCTCTACCTCTTCCGCGACCGCTACGAGACCGGCCTCGCGGCCTCCGGCACCTCCGAGGGCACCTGGGCGAACATCATGTACCGCCTGCCGTCGGCCGCGAGCCTGGACAAGTTCGCGTACCGCGTGAACGCCATGGTCTTCCCGCTGTGGACGTTCACGATCATCGCCGGCGCGATCTGGGCCGAGGCGGCCTGGGGCCGCTACTGGGGCTGGGACCCCAAGGAGACCTGGTCCTTCATCACCTGGGTGGTCTACGCGGCCTACCTGCACGCCCGCGCCACCGCCGGCTGGAAGGGCCGCAAGGCCGCCTACCTGGCGCTGCTCGCCTTCGCCTGCTTCCTGTTCAACTACTACGGCGTGAACATCTTCATCACCGGCAAGCACTCCTACGCCGGCGTCTGAGCCCCGGCGTCCGGCCCCGGCCGGGGTTCAGCCCAGGCCGATGGCGTCCAGCTTCGCCCGCAGGTACGCGTGCGAGTCCACGGGCTCGTACGCGTGCCTGCCGACGGGCGCGGGCAGGGGCGTGACGCGGGTGCCGGGGTCGCACTCGTAGAACCACACCAGCGACATCAGCTCCTCCGCCGGGGCGTCGGCCGGCGGGGGCAGCACGCGGTGCCGCCCGGAACGCCAGCGGTCGCCGGTCCAGCGGGCCATCAGGTCGCCGATGTTGACGGTGAAGGAGTCCGGCTCCCAGGGGGCGTCCTGCCAGCCGTCCTCGTCGGTGTGCACCTGGAGGCCGCCCTTGCCCCGCTGGCGGTCGAGCACGGTGACCGTGCCGAAGTCGGTGTGCGGGCCGATCCTGAACTGGCCCGGCTCGGGCGCTCCGACCACCTCGGTGCCCGGGTACCAGTTGATGTTGAAACCCCAGGTGGGGTGGCGGGTGTGCCGGGTGAAGAGGTCCCCGGGCCCGCCCAGGGCGGCGGCCAGCAGCTCCAGCAGGTGGTCGGAGAGACCGCGCATGTGCCTCACGTACGCGTCCACCAGCGGTCGCAGCCGCGGCGTCTCGGCCGGCCAGAGGTTCGGCAGGAACCACTCGGCGTCCACCGCCGGGTCACCGGTCGGCTCCTCGGCGGCGAACGACCAGGACTCCTTCAGGTCCGGCGGGGTGGCCGTGCCCTCCGCGTAGCCGTTGGCCTCCGCGCCCGGGCCCAGCCAGCCGCGGCCCCCGACCCGTACCGCGTACGGCTCCTTGACGGCGGCCGGCAGCCGGAAGAAGCCGCGGGCGGCCTCCCGGATCGCCGCGCGCAGTCCCGGCTCGACGCCGTGCCCGGTGACCAGCAGGAAGCCGGCCGAGCACAGCGCCTCGTCGACGGTGGCGGCGACGCGCGCGCGGGTGGCGGCGTCGCCGGTGAGCCAGGGCCCGAGGTCGATGGTGGGGATCATGCGCCGATGTCCTCGTTCCACAGCTCGGGGCGGGCCGCGACGAACTCCGTCATCAGGGCCACGCACTCCGGGTCGTCCAGCAGGACGATCTCCACGCCGTGCTCGGCCAGCCAGTCGTGGCCGCCGTGGAAGGTGCGGGCCTCGCCGATGACGACCCGGGAGATCCCGAACTGCCGGACCAGGCCGCTGCAGTACCAGCACGGCGACAGGGTGGTCACCATCGTCGTCCCGCGGTAGGTGCGCTGCCGTCCGGCGGCCCGGAAGGCCGCCGTCTCGCCGTGCATCGACGGATCTCCGTCCTGCACGCGGCGGTTGCGGCCGCGGCCCAGCACCGTGCGGCCGTCCGGAGCGTACAGGGCCGCCCCGATGGGGATCCCGCCCTCCGCGAGGCCCGCCCGGGCCTCGGCGACGGCGGTCGCCAGCATCGCCTGCGCGTCGTCCATGACGCCCAGTGTCCCGCAGGATCAGCCGCGGGGCTGGTTGTCCTGGCCGTCGGCGGGGCCGTTCTCGCGCTGCCGCAGCTCCTCCTCGCGGCGGCGCAGGTCGGCCTCCCAGCTCTTCAGCAGTTGCTCGTCCTTCTTGTTCTCCTCGCGCAGCGAGTGCAGGAACTCCGGGTTGTCGTCCGGGGCGACCCACTGCGTGCGGTGGTTGCGGTGCCACTCCGCGGGCGTGCTGCCGCCCGCCGGCCCGGTGCGGTGCTTGCCTGCGACCAGCCAGGCGATCGGCCCGATCAGCACCTCGCCGAAGAGCAGGATGACGATGACCCACACGACCTTGGGGAGGCCGCGGACCTGCTCCTCGGGCGTGTTGAGGCAGTCGATGAAGGCGTAGATCCACAACGCCAGCACCAGCAGGAACGGGATGTACCGGATCATCGCGGGAGTGCCCCCCAGGCAGCGACGGCGGGGCGCGGCAGGGCCCCGGTGACGGGTCCAGGGTAGTGCGTGCCGGATACTGGACCGCATGGCTTACGACGATCTTCGCTCGCTGCTGAGGGCCCTGGAGAAGGAGGGGGACCTCAAGCGCGTCAAGGCAGAGGTCGACCCGTACCTGGAGGTCGGTGAGATCGTCGACCGCGTCAACAAGGCGGGCGGCCCGGCGCTGCTGTTCGAGAACGTCAAGGGCTCCTCGATGCCCCTGGCGATGAACGTGTACGGCACCGACCGCCGGCTGCTGAAGGCGCTCGGCCTGAAGTCCTACGCCGACATCGGCGACCGCATCGGCGGGCTGCTCAAGCCGGAGCTGCCGCACGGTTTCGTCGGCGTGCGCGAGGCCTTCGGCAAGCTCGCCGGGATGACGCACGTACCGCCGAAGAAGGTGAAGGACGCCCCCGTCCAGGAGGTCGTCCTCACCGGCGACGACGTCGACCTGGACGCGCTGCCGGCCCTGTTCACCTGGCCCGAGGACGGCGGCTCCTTCTTCAACCTCGGCCTGACGCACACCAAGGACCCCGGGACCGGCGTCCGCAACCTGGGCCTGTACCGGCTGCAGCGGCACGACCGCCGCACCATCGGGATGCACTGGCAGATCCACAAGGACAGCCGCAACCACTACCAGGTGGCCCAGCGGCGCGGCGAACGGCTCCCGGTGGCCATCGCGTTCGGCTGTCCGCCCGCCGTGACGTACGCCTCGACCGCGCCGCTGCCCGGCGACATCGACGAGTACCTCCTCGCCGGCTTCGTCGGGGGCAGGCGCATCGAGATGGTCGACTGCAAGACGGTGCCGCTGCAGGTGCCCGCCCAGGCGGAGGTGGTCCTGGAGGGCTGGCTGGAGCCCGGGAAGATGCTGCCCGAGGGGCCGTTCGGCGACCACACGGGCTTTTACACCCCACAGGAGCCCTTCCCGGCGCTGACCATCGACTGCGTGACGATGCGCCGCCGGCCGCTGCTGCAGTCCATCGTGGTGGGCCGGCCGCCGACCGAGGACGGCCCGCTGGGCCGGGCCACCGAGCGGTTCTTCCTCCCGCTGCTGAAGGTCATCGTGCCGGACATCGTGGACTACCACCTGCCGGAGGCGGGCGGCTTCCACAACTGCGCGATCGTCTCGATCGACAAGAAGTACCCGAAGCACGCCCAGAAGGTCATGCACGCCATCTGGGGCGCCCACATGATGTCGCTGACCAAGCTGATCGTCGTGGTCGACGCCGACTGCGACGTGCACGACCTGCACGAGGTCGCCTGGCGGGCGCTGGGCAACACCGACTACGCCCGCGACCTGTCGGTGGTCGAAGGTCCCGTGGACCACCTCGACCACTCCTCCTACCAGCAGTTCTGGGGTGGCAAGGCAGGCATCGACGCGACCCGGAAGCTGCCCGAGGAGGGCTACACCCGCGACGGCGGCTGGCCCGAGATGGTGCTCTCCGACCCGGAGACCGCCGCGAAGGTCGACCGCCGCTGGAAGGAGTACGGCCTGTGAGCGCCGAATCCGCGACCCCGGATCTCTTCGGACCCTCCCCGCGCCCGGACGGCAAGGTCCGGGCGTTCCTGCGGCTGGTGATGATCGAGCACTCGGTCTTCGCCCTGCCCTTCGCCTACATCGCCGCGCTCAGCGCGATGTTCGCGCAGGACCGGTCCGTCCACTGGTGGCAGCTCTTCCTGATCACCGTCGCCATGGTGGGCCTGCGCACCTTCGCGATGGCGTGCAACCGGATCATCGACCGCGAGATCGACGCCCGCAACCCGCGCACCGCGGGACGCGAACTGGTCACCGGCGCCGTGTCCGTGCGCTCGGCGTGGACCGGCGCGCTGATCGCCGTGGTGTTCTTCCTGGGCGCCGCCGCGCTGCTCAACCCGCTGTGCCTGGCATTGGCGCCGATCGCGGTGGTCCCGATGGTGGTCTACCCGTACGGCAAGCGGTTCACGGACTACCCGCACGCCATCCTCGGCCTCGCCCAGGCCATGGGCCCCATCGGCGCCTGGCTCGCGGTCACCGGCTCCTGGTCGTGGGACGCCGTGATCCTCGGCCTCGCGGTGGGCGTGTGGATCGGCGGCTTCGACCTGATCTTCGCCTGCCAGGACGTTGCCGCCGACCGCGCCCACGGGGTGCGCTCGGTGCCGGCCCGCTTCGGCGTCGACGGCGCGCTGTACGGGGCGCGGGTGAGCCACGTGGTGACGACCGTGCTGCTCGTCTGGTACGGACTGGCGGTCGGCGCCGGGGCCTTCTGGTGGGTCGGCATGCTGATCGTCGGCGGTGCCTTCGTCTACGAGCACAGCATCGTGAAGCCCGGCGACCTCAGCAGGCTCAACCGGGCGTTCTTCACGGTCAACGGCTTCATCGGGATGGCGCTGTTCCTGTGCGCCCTGCTCGACCTCGCGGTGCGCGGCCTGGGCGTGTGACGCCCCCGCGCCCGGCGCGGTCGCGCCGGGTCAGCGGCGCACGAACGGCAGGGCGACGAACTTCGGGTAGCTCCACCACTGGCCGCCGTTGGCCTTGGTGCTGCCGATGATGCAGAAGATCACCCCGGTCAGGAGGTGCAGCGCGGCCAGGGCCATCAGGCCGAAGCCCACGAAGGGCAGCCAGACCGGTCCGCCGTGGTCGTACGCGGCCACGGAGGCGAGGCCGCCGCCGTAGCCGACGATGCCCAGGAGGCCCGCAATGGCCGCGGTGATGCCGTAGTTGATCCCCTGCGCGGCGTGGTGCCGGATGAAGGGGTCGTGCTTGTTGCGCTCGTTGGAGCGGATGACCAGCGGGGTCACCCAGGCCAGCGCCCAGCCCAGGCAGCACATGCTGCTGCCCGCCACCACGGTGAGCAGCGCGCCCAGGTGGGCCCACATGGCCGGCGTGGTGGGCGGCCGCAGCGGCGGGGGCGGGAACGGCAGCGGTCCCTGGCCGTGGCCGTAGCCGTAGCCGTACGGGGGCTGCGGCGGTGCGGGCGGCGGGTACGGCGGGGGCGGTGACGGCATGGCGTGGGGCCCCTGCGCCGGACCCGGCTGCGGTGGCACGGGCGGCGCCGTGTCCCGCGGCGGTACGTCGTCGTGCTTGCTGAAATCGGTCATGGAGAACCGCCCCCCGTCGTTTGGTCCCCGGATCCTACGGCCTCATCTGATCAGCCCGTCGGCGGGGCGGTCCCGGAAGAGGAAGGCGCCCACGACGCCGCCGAGGAGGCCGAAGAGGTGGCCCTGCCAGGAGACCCCCTGCGCGGTCGGCAGGACACCCCACAGGATCGAGCCGTACGCCACCGCGACGACCAGCCCGACCGCGATGTCGATGAGGCGCCGGTCGACGAAGCCGCGCACCAGCAGGTACCCGAACAGGCCGAAGACGACGCCGGAGGCGCCGGCGGTGTTGGTGTGCGGCGGCGCCACCAGCCAGACCCCGCCGCCGCTCGCCATGACGATGACGAAGACCACGCTCAGCAGGCGGGTCGTGCCGCGCAGCGCCGCGAGGAAGCCCAGCACCAGCAGCGGCAGGCTGTTGGCGGCGACGTGGTCGAAGCCGAAGTGGATGAACGCGGCGGGGATGATGTCGCGCAGTTCGCCGATCTGCCGCGGCACGATCCCGAAGGTGTCGAGCGCGTGATGGGTCATCACGTCCACGCACTCGATCAGCCAGAGCAGCCCCACCCAGATGAACATGATCGCCGCGGCCGTCTTCGCCCGCTCTCCCGGAGCGACGTCGCCCCGGACGCGCCGCCGGGCGTCACCGGCGTCACGGCCGGCGATGGGTTCGTACGCCACAGGCCCCCCTCGTGGTGGTCCACCGTCCGCCTGGCCGGCCAGGCTCCCCTCACGGTAGACAACGACGACGGCATCCGTGGCGGTTCCCGCGCCCACTCGTCCGTTCCGCCCGGCCGGACCGGCGGAGGCCGTGCCACAGGTGGCCGGATAGGCTCGCGGCATGGACGACAGCGAGCGCGGGACACCGTGGGTGGTCGGGGTCTCCGGGGCTTCCGGGACGCCGTACGCCGCGGCGGTGCTGCGGGCGCTGCTGCACGCCGGCGAGGCGGTGGACCTGGTGGTCAGCCGGGCCGCCCGGCTCACCGTCCTGGACGAGACCGGGGCGCCTTTCCGGGACGCCCACTGGCGCGAGGACCTGGCCCGCTGGCTGGCCCGCGGCGCGGACGGCACCCCGGACCGGTTCGAGACCGATCTGAGCCGGGTGCGGTACTGGTCCGCCGGGGACCTCGCGGCCGGGCCGAGCTCGGGTTCGTACCCGGTCAAGGGGATGCTGATCGTGCCGGCGAGCACGGCCTGCGTGGCGGGCGTCGCCCTCGGGCTCTCCAAGGACCTGCTGCAGCGGGTGGCGAGCGTCACCCTGAAGGAGCGCCGGCCCCTGGTGGTCGCGGTACGGGAGACGCCGCTGGGCGGGCAGACCCTGAGGCACCTGGTCGCCCTGGACGAGGCGGGCGCCGTGGTGCTGCCGGCCTCCCCCGCCTTCTACGCCGGGGCCAGGGACATCCAGGACCTGGTCGACTTCGTCGCCGGCCGCGCGCTGGACGCCGTGCGGGTGCCGCACAAGCTGTACCGCCGCTGGGAGGGCGAGCTGGGGGCCGCCGGGGCCGGGGTCGACGGGGCTGCTGCGGATTGATGCGCAGGGCACATCCCCGTTCATGCCTTAGATTCTTGTCCTGACAGCGCAGTCGCGGCACGAATGAAGGGGTCCAGTCTGATGGACGCGGTGGACAGGCAGCTCATCCAGGCCCTCCGTGAGAACGGCCGGGCCTCGTACGCCGAGCTGGGCCGGCTGGTGGGCCTGTCCGGACCGAGCGTCACCGACCGGATCAACCGGCTGGAGCAGGCCGGTGTCATCACCGGCTACCGCGCCACGATCCGCCCCGCGGCACTGGGCCTCGGGGTCACCGCGCTGGTGGGCCTGCAGCTCAGCGACGCCGCCGACCACGAGGACGTGGCGACCCGGCTGCGCGACCTGGACGAGATCGAGGACTGCTGGTTCATCGCCGGCGACGACTCGTACATGCTCAAGGTGCGCGTCCCCGACGTGGACGGCCTGGAGCACACCATCCGCCGGCTGTCCGGCACCAAGGGCGTCGCCCGGACCCGCACCACCATCGTGCTCTCCACGAAGTGGGAGAACCGGGTCGGGGAACTTCCCGAGAGCATCTAGGCGTAAGGTCGGACGGTCGACTACGGATGGTGAAGGCGAGGCGGGCGATGGACGCGGGGCTCAAGCGCGAGCTGGAGGAGAAGGTCTACGCGGGTGAGCGGCTGACCCGCGAGGACGGCATCGCCCTCTACGAGTCCGACGATCTGGCCTGGCTGGGCGGCCTCGCCCACCACGTGCGGACGCGGAAGAACGGTGACGTCGTCCACTTCAACGTCAACCGTCACCTCAACATGACCAACGTCTGCACCGCCTCCTGCGCGTACTGCTCCTTCCAGCGCAAGCCGGGGGAGAAGGACGCCTACACGATGCGCATCGAGGAGGCCGTCCGGCTGGCGAAGGAGATGGAGGGCGAGAACCTCACCGAGCTCCACATCGTCAACGGCCTCCACCCGACGCTGCCGTGGCGCTACTACCCGCGCTCGCTGAAGGCGCTCAAGGAGGCGCTGCCGGACGTCTCCCTGAAGGCCTTCACCGCCACCGAGATCCACCACTTCGAGACGATCTCCGGGATGAGCGCGAGCGAGATCCTGGACGAGCTCATCGAGGCGGGCCTGGAGTCGCTGACCGGCGGCGGCGCCGAGATCTTCGACTGGGAGGTGCGGCAGCACATCGTCGACCACCGCACCCACTGGGAGGACTGGTCGCGCATCCACCGGCTGGCGCACGAGAAGGGCCTCAAGACCCCGTGCACCATGCTGTACGGGCACATCGAGGAGCCCCGGCACCGGGTGGACCACGTGCTGCGGCTGCGCGAGCTGCAGGACGAGACCGGCGGCTTCCAGGTCTTCATCCCGCTGCGCTACCAGCACGACTTCGTGGACCTGAAGGACGGCAAGGTCCGCAACACCCTCCAGGCGCGCACCACGATGGCCAGCGGCGCCGAGGCGCTGAAGACCTTCGCGGTCTCCCGGCTGCTGTTCGACAACGTGCCGCACGTGAAGGTGTTCTGGGTCATGCACGGTGTGCAGACCGCCCAGCTCGCGCTGCAGCACGGCGCGGACGACATGGACGGCTCGGTCGTCGAGTACAAGATCACGCACGACGCCGACAACTACGGCACGCCCAACAAGCTCACCCGTGACGACCTGCTGGAGCTCATCCAGGACGCCGGCTTCCGTCCGGTGGAGCGCAACACCCGCTACGAGATCATCCGTGAGTACCCGGGTCCCGACGCGGCGCGCCGCGAGTCGCCGCAGCCGATGCGCCTGTGAGCCCAGGCGTGCGCCGTCGCGCGACGGCGCACGCCCAGCGCACATTTCCCGGCCCCCGGAACGCACGCGGGGGCTTCGAGGGCTCCCCTTCACCCCGATGTCGTCCGGCGGCCGGACGCCCGTCGATCGGTGTCAGCCCCGATGCCTAGGGTGTGCGCCATGGCACTGCGCTTCACCCTCGACCCCGAGCTCACCCCCGAACTGCGGGAACAGCTCGTCTCCCTGTGGACCGACGTCTCCAACGCTGGCGGCGCCGTCGGCTTCGTCGCGCCCGTGTCCCGGGCCGACGTGGCCCTCGAGGCGGAACGGCACTACGCGGCACTGTCCGGGGGCAGGGCGCGCATGATCGCCGGTTTCGACGGCGACCGGCTGGCCGCCTCGGCCTTCCTCACCTTCAACACCCACCGCCTGATGAGGCACTGGGCCTGGCTGTACACCGTGATGGTCGACCCGTCCCTGCAGGGCCGCGGGAACGGCGCGGAGTTGCTGCAGGCGGCGGAGCGGTCCGCCCGCGACCTCGGACTGGAGGGGCTGAAGCTCACCTGCCGCGGCGGCATGGGTCTGGAGCGCTTCTACGCCTCGGCCGGCTACAAGGAGGTCGGGCGTGTCCCCGCGGCGATACGTGTCGCCGTAGGTGACGACCGTGACGACATCACGATGTGGCTCCCGCTGACCTGACCCTTCCGGGCCCGTGCTTCACTGATACGGGTACGTCCGGTACCTCCCGCAGGCCGGAACGAGGGAAACGAAGGAAGTGGCTACGACCGTGAGCTGGAAGCCGAGCCCCATGCTGCGCTACTCCCTGATGCGTCTCGGCCTGTTCGCGGCCTGCTTCCTGGCCATCTGGGGCCTGGTCTACGTCCACGTGCTGCCCGCCGGGCTCGGCGACTCCAACCTGCTGTGGGTGATGCTGCTCGCGCTGGTGATCAGCGCGCCGCTCAGCTTCGTCGTGCTGCGCGGGGTGCGCGAGGAGGCCTCCGTGCAGGTCGCCGCGCGCGTGGAGCGCACGAAGGCCAACCTCGCCGCCAGCGCCTCCCAGGAGGACGAGGCGGACGACGCCTCACGCGCGGCGGCGCAGCGCGGCTGACACACCCGGGGGCCGGGACGCACACCGCCGGCCACCGAGCGGCTGGGCCGTCCCCTATTGTCAGGCGCGCACCACCGGCGAGCCCTTCGCGGCCGAGGTGGACGCCCCGCGCGAAGCTGCCGCCCCGCTCACCCGCGCCCGCGCTCGCCCGGACCCTAGGGTCCGACGGTCCCGGTGAGATGGATCCGGTCCGCGGAGCGGACGGCGAAGGTCCTTCCCTTGCCCGGACGGGAGGGGTCCGGGGCCGAAGCCGCGTAGGTGACGGTGGCGGGCAGCAGGACGGGGGCCTTGAACTCGGCCCGCAGGGTGACCGTTTCGGCGTCCTCGGGCACGGCCTCGGCGGCGCAGCGCGCGACCGTCCACATCCCGTGGGCGATGGCGCGGGGGAAGCCGAGCGGCCGCGCGGTCAGCGGATGGACGTGGATCGGGTTCCAGTCGCCCGACACGGCGGCGTGCCGGCGCCCGAGGCCGGCAGGGAGGTGCCACTGCGCCACGGCCGGCAGTTCCGCCCCCTCGGCGGCCGTGGTGCCGCCGCCCGGGGCCCCGCCTCCCGTACCGCCCGCGCGGGTCCGTGCGAGGTAGCCGCTGCGGTCGCGCCAGACGACCTCCCCGCCGACGGACGCCCCGGTGACGAGCACGACCTCCACGCCCCGCCGGTGGGCGCGCAACTCCTCGGCGTGCACGGTGATGTCGGGGCGGTCGCCGGGCAGCAGCGGGCGCCGCTGGACGATCTCGATCCACGTGTGCACGAGGCCGAGCAACGGCAGCGGGAAGCTCCGCCGGGCCATCAGCCGGGCGGCGAGCGGGAAGCCGAGGACGTGCGGGTAGGTCAGCGGGAGCCGTTCCGCAGGGGGGAAGCCGCACACCTCGGCGTACGCGGCGAGCCGCCGGGGGTCCACCCGGACGCCCGGCGCGGTCACGTGACCGGCGGGCAGCGGCGCGTCGGCGGCCGGGTGCTTGCCGAGGCCGGTCAGTACGCCTCGGGCGAGGGTGAGGAGCAGGGGCATCGTGGGTTCCCGCGCGGGTCGGTGGGCGGTCGGTCGGCGGTCGGGGGCGGACGGACGGCGGGTCAGGCGCCCGGCGGACGACCGGTGCCCGTGCCCGCGGAACGCGACCGGTGATCGGCCCTCGGCCTTCCCCTGACGCGGAGGTGGATTTACCTGCACGTAAGGTTACCGGAAGTAACAGCCATGACGGCCCCGACTGGGGCACCGAGAGCGGATGCGCCGCAGGGCCGGAGCCCGCCCGGGCGCCCTGGTCTCCGACGTCGAACTGCCGGCCGGCCTCCAGCCGGCCGTGGACGCTACGCATTCCACCGTTCACCGCGCCGAGTTCCTGCGCCGTTACGCCGTGCTCCGCGCCGAATTCACGGAGCGGTCGGACCGTCCCACCGCGTCCATGGAACTGCGCCGTGCGGTCGTCGTCCCCGAATTCGCACAGGAGATCGAGGTGCTTTACGCCGCGTCCCGACCGGGACCCCGCATAGGCAGGAGCCCCGCACGACGGTGCGGGGCTCCTTGGGTACTGCTCGTTGGGTACTACGTGTCAGTCCGCGATCAGGCGGGGGAGACGTTCTCGGCCTGCGGGCCCTTCGGACCCTGCGTGACGTCGAAGGTCACCGCCTGGTTCTCCTCCAGCGAACGGAAGCCGGAGGCGTTGATCGCCGAGTAGTGGACGAAGACATCGGGGCCGCCGCCGTCCTGGGCGATGAAGCCGAAGCCCTTCTCGGCGTTGAACCACTTGACGGTTCCGGTAGCCATAAGCCCTCCTTGGGCCAAAGGGTTGCCCTGCTCCAGAACCTGCCCTGCGCACTGCAAGAAGTCTGAAAACTACAAAAGCCCGCGGTCACATGCTCCGCAGGCTCTGTACTGCAAGGGAAACCAAACTGCAACTTGCGACGACAGTAGCACGGAGCATCTGCGGCGGGGAAGAGCGACAAGATCGGTTTTCAGCCGTGCCGCGGGACGCGCGAACGCGGCGTGGACGCGCTGCCGGAATCCGATGGCCCGGCGCGGGAGGACGGTACCCGCCGCAAGATCCCGGGGGCGGGGGTCTAGCCTCCTGATGTGGACAAATCTGCGCCTCATCCCTCCGCCGGTGGTGTGCGCCGGGCCCGGCCCCGCGTCGGGCACATCCAGTTCCTGAACTGCGTGCCCCTTTACTGGGGGCTCGCCCGAACGGGTGCCCTGCTCGACCTGGAGCTGACCAAGGACACGCCCGAGAAGCTCAGCGCCCAGCTCGTCTCCGGCGACCTGGACGTCGGCCCGATCACCCTCATGGAGTACCTCCGGAACGCCGACGAGCTGATCGCGCTCCCGGACATCGCCGTCGGCTGCGACGGGCCGGTGATGTCCTGCGTGATCGTGAGCCAGGTGCCGCTGGGCGCGCTGGACGGCTCCCGGGTCGCCCTCGGCTCCACCAGCCGCACCTCGGTCCGCCTGGCCCAGTTGCTGCTCGCCGAGCAGTACGGGGTCGAACCCGAGTACTACACGTGCCCGCCCGACCTCTCGCTGATGATGCAGGAGGCCGAGGCGGCCGTCCTGATCGGGGACGCGGCGCTGCGCGCCTCGCTGCACGACGCGCCGCGGCTCGGCCTGGAGGTCCACGACCTCGGGCTGATGTGGAAGGAGTGGACCGGACTGCCCTTCGTCTTCGCCGTCTGGGCCGCCCGCCGCGACTACCTGGAGGCGCTCCCCGCCGTGGTGCACGAGGTGCACCAGGCCTTCCTGGCCTCCCGCGACCTGAGCATGGAGGAGGTGGAGAAGGTCGCCGAACAGGCCGCCCGCTGGGAGGCCTTCGACGCCGGCACCCTCCAGCGCTACTTCACCACCCTGGATTTCTCGCTCGGCCCCGAGCAGCTCACCGGCATCGCCGAGTTCGCCCGCCGGGTGGGCTTCCCGGCGCAGGCGCGGGTCGAACTGCTGCGCCCCGGGGGCTGATCCGCACGGCCGGCGGCAGCCCGCCGCCGGCCCGGGCCCGGCGCCCGCGGGCGCACTACGATCGGCGACGGCCCCGGCTGGGGTGACCACGACTGCCACGGGTACAACTCCACTGACCTTCCGCACCGGCGAGAGGCGCGCAGATGCAGCCCCTGCAAGCGAACGACCCCCCGGCGATCGGCCCGTACCGCCTCCTCGGCCGGCTGGGGGCCGGCGGGATGGGCAGGGTCTACCTGGGGCGCAGCCCCGGCGGCCGGACGGTGGCCGTGAAGGTGGTGCGCTCGGAGCTCGCGGACGACCTGGAGTTCCGCACCCGGTTCCAGCGCGAGGTCGACGCGGCGCGCCGGGTCGGCGGTGCGTGGAGCGCGCCGGTGCTCGACGCCGACACCGACTCGCCGGTGCCGTGGGTGGCCACCCGCTACGTCGCCGGTCCCGCCCTGTCCGAGGCGGTCGCCACCTTCGGGCCGCTGGCGCCGCAGGGCGTACGGGCGCTGGGCGCCGGACTCGCCGAGGCGCTGGAGGCCGTGCACGAACGGGGGCTGGTGCACCGCGACATCAAACCGTCCAACGTGCTGCTCTCGCTCGACGGTCCCGTGCTGATCGACTTCGGCATCGCCCGCGCCATGGACGCCACGGCCGCGCTGACCAGCAAGGGGGTCGTCGTCGGCTCGCCCGGCTACATGGCCCCCGAGCAGGTCACCGGCAGACCCACCGGCCCCGCAGCCGACATCTTCGCCCTCGGCGCGGTGCTGGCCTTCGCCGCGACCGGCCGCGGCCCCTTCACCGGGGACAGCGCGGCCGTCCTGCTCTACAAGGTCGCCCACGAGGAGCCCGAACTCGACGGCGTGCCCGATGAGTTGCGCCGGATCGCGGAGTCCTGCCTCGCCAAGGACCCCTCGGTGCGCCCGACGCCCCGCCGGCTCGCCGAACTGCTGACGGCCGGCGGCGACGCCGCCTCACTGGTGCGGGCCGGCTGGCTGCCGTCCCCGCTGACGGAGCGCCTGGGGCGGCAGGCCGTCGAGCTGCTCGACCTCGAACCGACCCCGCCCCCGGGTACGAACGGCCCGGTCGGCGGCGCCCCTGCCGCGGCCGCCGGGGGACCGGGCGGCGGTTACGGCTCATACGGTTCGCACCCCTCGTACGGGTCGTTCGGGCCGCCGCCCTCGCTGACCGCGCCCCAGGACGCGCCGCCGTTCGCCGCCACGCCCCCGCCCGCCCCCGGCCCGGGCCGGCGGCGCGGCCGCGCCGCCGCGCTGGCCGCGACGGCGATCCTGCTGGCCGCGGCCGCCGTGACCCTGGCACTCGTGCTGCCGGGGCTCGGCGACGACGCGGACCAGGCCAAGGGCGGTGAGCGCACCCCCTCGCGGAGCGCGGGCTCCGGGTCCCCGACGGCGTCCTCGGCCACGTCCTCGGCCACGTCCTCGGCCACGTCCTCGGAACCGCGGCTGGACGCACTCCCCAAGGCCTTCGTCGGCACGTGGAAGGGCGACACCGTCACCGCCCACGGCGTGCCGGGGACGATGGAGATCACCCTCCGCGAGGGCAAGGTCGGCGCGGTCGTCGGGCGCGACAAGAGCGTGCTGGACCTGCTCGGCCAGTCCTACGACTGCAGCGGCGACTGGAAGCTCGCCGAGGCCACGCGCAAGAGCGTCGTGCTCGACACCAGCGGCGGCACCAACCCGCATCCCGGGGTCTGCTCGGACGGCTCGGCGGACGAGCGGTTCACGCTCAACGCGGACGGCTCGCTGCACTACCGCTCGGGCGACTCCCTGGCCGGTCAGCCGGAAGGGGACCTCAGGAAGCAGGGCGGCTGACCCCCTGGCGTAGGCTGGGCGAGTCCGTCACGACCCTCGGAAGGGATGCCCCGGTGAGCGAGAACGCCGACCTGCAGTCCGTCCTCGACCGTGCGGCCGACGGCGGCCGCATCACGCCCGAGGAGGCGCTCGACCTCTACCGTTCCGCGCCCCTGCACGCCCTCGGCGCCGCCGCCGACGCCGTACGCCGCCGCCGCTACGCCGGCACCGAGCACATCGCGACGTACATCATCGAGCGCAACATCAACTACACCAACGTCTGCGTGACGGCGTGCAAGTTCTGCGCCTTCTACGCCCCGCCCAAGGACACCGCCAAGGGCTGGACGCGCGACCTCGACGACATCCTGCGCCGCTGCGCGGAGACCGTCGAACTCGGCGGCACCCAGATCATGTTCCAGGGCGGCCACCACCCCGACTACGGCGTCGAGTACTACGAGAAGCACTTCAGCGCCATCAAGCAGGCCTTCCCGCAGCTGGTCATCCACTCCCTCGGCGCCTCCGAGGTCGAGCACATGGCCCGCATCTCCAAGGTGCCGGTGGAGGAGGCCATCACCCGCATCCACGCCGCGGGCCTGGACTCCTTCGCGGGCGCCGGCGCCGAACTGCTGCCGGCCCGGCCGCGCAAGGCGATCGCCCCGCTGAAGGAGAGCGGCGAGCGCTGGCTGGAGATCATGGAGGCCGCGCACAACCTCGGCGTCGAGTCGACCTCCACGATGCTCATGGGCACCGGCGAGACCAACGCCGAGCGCATCGAGCACCTGCGCATGATCCGTGACGTCCAGGACCGTACGGGCGGCTTCCGCGCCTTCATCCCGTACACCTACCAGCCGGAGAACAACCACCTGAAGGGCCGCACGCAGGCCACGCTCTTCGAGTACCTGCGGATGATCGCCATCGCGCGGATCTTCCTGGACAACGTCGCCCACATCCAGGGCTCCTGGCTCACCACCGGCAAGGAGGTCGGCCAGCTGTCGCTGCACTACGGAGCCGACGACCTCGGCTCGGTGATGCTGGAGGAGAACGTGGTCTCCTCGGCCGGCGCCAAGCACCGCTCCAACCGCATGGAGCTGATCCACCTGATCCGCGCCGCCGGCCGGGTCCCCGCCCAGCGTGCCACCACCTACGAGCACCTCGTCGTCCACGACGACCCCGCGAACGACCCGGTCGACGACCACGTGGTCTCCCACCTGTCGTCGACCGCCATCGAGGGCGGCACGGCGCACCCGGAGCTGAAGCTGCTCAGCACCTCCTGACGCCGCCGATGCTGACGATCCATTCCGGGACCGACGGCACGGCCCTGCTGGTGGACGGCGGCCTCGTCGCCGCCGTCGGCCCGCTCGACGCGCTACGGGCGGCCCACCCGGGCGCCCGTGTCCGGAGCTGGCCGGGAGCGCTGCGTCCGGGCCTGACCCACGAGGGCGGGCTCCCGCAGGCGCCCACCCCGCGCGAACGCGTGCACGCACTGCTGCTGCGCGGGGTCACCGCCGTCGCCACCGCCCCGGCCGACCCCGCGCTGCGCTCCGCCCTGGACCGCAGCGGGCTGCTGCCGGCCCGCCAGGCCCCGCCCCTGGAACCGGGCGTCCGGGCGGACTTCGCCGTCTTCGACGGGCGGGGCGCCTGCCTCGCCACCGTCGTCGGCGGCCGGCTCCTGCACCGCAGGGCCTGACCGGCCCGCGCGCCCGGCCTCCCGTGGCGGTAGCCAGGGCCCCTGCGCGGGACCCGGGGCCACCGGGTGAACAATGGGGGGCGTGACCCGAGCCTCCCTGGACAAGCAGCCGCACGAAGTCGCCGCGATGTTCGACGACGTCGCGGCCAACTACGACCTGACCAACGACGTGCTGTCGCTCGGCCAGGACCGCCGCTGGCGCAAGGTCGTCGCACAGGCCCTCGCCGTCCGTCCCGGCGAGCGCGTGCTGGACCTGGGCGCCGGCACGGGCACCTCCTCCCTGCCCTTCGCCGAGGCGGGCGCCCACGTGGTGCCCTGCGACTTCTCCCTGGGCATGCTGCGGGAGGGCAAGCGCCGCCACCCCTTCCTCCCGCTCACCGCGGGCGACGCGACCAGGCTGCCGTTCGCCGACGGGGTCTTCGACGCCGTCACCATCTCCTTCGCGCTGCGCAACGTCCACGACACCGACGCCGCGCTGCGCGAGATGCTGCGGGTCACCCGCCCCGGCGGCCGGGTCGTCATCTGCGAGTTCAGCCACCCCACCTGGGCGCCGTTCCGCACGGTCTACACCGAGTACCTGATGCGGGCGCTGCCGCCGGTCGCCCGCGCGGTCAGCAGCAACCCCGACGCGTACGTCTACCTCGCCGAGTCCATCAGGGCCTGGCCCGACCAGCCCGGCCTCGCCGCGCGACTGCAGAAGGCCGGCTGGTCGAAGGTCGCGTGGCGCAACCTGTCGGGCGGCATCGTGGCACTGCACCGCGCGGTGCGTTGAGAGGCCGCGCGGCCTCCAAGCCGGGGGCGCCCGGCCCGCGCGCGAAAGCGGCCACATAGACTGCACGGGTCCGGTCCGGCCGCCGCCGGCTGGTCGCAGACAGGCCGCATCGGCCCAGAGCAGCGAGGAGCACCGTGACCGAGACCGCCGCTTCGGAACGCAGCGCCGATGTGATCGTCGTGGGTGCCGGGCCCGCCGGTTCGACGACGGCCTACTACCTGGCGAAGGCGGGACTCGACGTCCTGCTGCTGGAGAAGACCGCCTTCCCGCGCGAGAAGGTGTGCGGCGACGGCCTGACGCCCCGGGCGACCAAGCAACTGGTCGCGATGGGCATCGACATCTCCGAGGAGGCCGGCTGGCTGCGCAACAAGGGCCTGCGCATCATCGGCGGCGGGGTCCGGCTGCAGCTGGACTGGCCGGACCTGGCCTCGTTCCCGGACTACGGGCTCGTGCGCAAGCGCGAGGACTTCGACGAACTCCTCGCCGGCCAGGCGCAGAAGGCCGGCGCCCGGCTGTACGAGCGCTGCAACGTGGGCGCCCCGATCCGGGACGAGCGCACCGGCCGGATCACGGGCGTCGAGGCCAAGCTGGGCGAGGAGAAGACCCCGGTCACCTTCCACGCGCCGCTGGTGGTCGCCGCCGACGGCAACTCCACCCGGCTCTCCCTCCAGATGGGCCTCCACCGCCGTGAGGACCGCCCGATGGGCGTGGCCGTCCGCACGTACTTCACCTCGCCGCGGCACGACGACGACTACCTGGAGTCCTGGCTGGAGCTGTGGGACCGGCGCGTCCCGGGCGACCCGCGGCTGCTGCCCGGCTACGGCTGGATCTTCGGCATGGGCGACGGCACCTCCAACGTGGGCCTGGGCGTCCTCAACACCTCCGCCTCCTTCAAGGAGCTGGACTGGCGCGAGGTGCTGAAGGCCTGGTGCGCCTCGATGCCCGAGGAGTGGGGCTACACCGAGGAGAACATGACCGGGCCGATCCGCGGCGCGGCGCTCCCGATGGCCTTCAACCGCCAGCCGCACTACACCAAGGGCCTGCTGCTGGTCGGCGACGCGGGCGGCCTGGTCAACCCGTTCAACGGCGAGGGCATCGCCTACGCGATGGAGTCCGGCCAGATCGCCGCCGACGTCATCGTCCAGGCGCACGCGCGCGGCACCGCGGCCCAGCGGGAGCTGGCGCTCCAGTCGTACCCGCGGATCCTCAAGGACACCTACGGCGGCTACTACACGCTCGGCCGGGCCTTCGTGAAGCTGATCGGCAACCCGAAGGTCATGAAGCTGGCGACCCAGCGCGGCCTGACGCACCCGATGCTGATGCGCTTCACGCTGAAGCTGCTGGCGAACCTCACCGACCCGTCGGGCGGCGACGCGATGGACCGTGTGATCAACGGGCTGTCGAAGGTGGCGCCGCGCTCCTGACGCCCCGGCATCCGCTCGCCGCGCCGGCCCGTGCCGTACGGGCCGGCGCGGCTTTTTGCTGCCGTCACATCGTGAGAGGGGACAGGCAAACATCCCTATCGTTCCCTTCACAGGGTAGGATGCGTACTTATGGAGAGGGAGTGGTTGTCCGTCGAGCAGGTCGCGGACCGGCTCGGCCTGCACGTGCGCACGGTCCGCGGCTACATCCGCGACGGCCGGCTGAAGGCCGTGCGCATCGGCAAGCAGTACCGCGTCGCCCGGGCCGACCTGGACGCCCTCACCGGTGCGCCGGCCGCAGCCGCCCGGCACCGGGTGGAGGTCTCGGCCATCGTCGAGGTCGACGGCATCGGGCCCTCCGCAGCGGACCGTCTGAGCACCCTGCTCGTGGCCGGTGCCCAGATGGCGCGGGAACCCCACGAGTTGGCCCGGGTCCGGACGGCGTACGACGACGAGCGCTCGCGGCTGAAGGTCGTGGTGCTCGGCGGCGCCGCGGCGACGGCGGACGTCCTGCGCACCGTCGACGGCGTCCTGGGAGGGGAGAACGACATGTTCCCGGAGGAGCGCACCGAGGACCCGGAGGCGGGCCGTGGCTGACGTGGTGACCGAGCGAGGGGGCGTGCCCGTCCTCGTCTGCGGCGAGGAGGGCGCGAGGATCTCCGGCGTCCAGGACGCGCTCGACGTGATCGGATCCGCCTTCTCCCGGGCGGAGGTGGTGGCCGTGCCCGTCGGCCGGTTCGACGAGCGGTTCTTCGCCCTGCGCACCGGGCTGGCGGGGGAGCTCCTGCAGAAGTTCGTCAACTACCGCATCCGGCTCGCCATCGTGGGTGACGTCTCCGCGTACACCGCGGCCAGTACGGCCTTTCGCGACCTGGTCCGCGAGTGCAACCGCGGCGACCGCACCTGGTTCGTCGACGACCTCGAGGCGCTCGACGCCCGCCTCGGCTGACCGGGCACCGGCCCGCCCCCGGGGGCGAACTCCCCGCGTCAGGACGCCCGTCGTCCCGGCCGGCGCCGCGGCCCGCCGGGCGGGACCGGCGAACTCCGCCGTCGCCGGGCCCGGTTGACGCCGGCCGGCGGGAAGGGGCGTGGGCCGGGCAGGTCGCCGATCCTTTGACATCGATGTCGTTGACATCGATGTCAGATGGGTCTGCCCCGGAGTCAGCTCGCGCCCGAAATGCGGGATTTGAGGCGTTGTGCTCATACTTTTGATCACTGCTCGGGGATCCGTGATCAAGAGAAGGGTGCAGTCATGAGCACGCGCATACACCAGGTCCTGGCCGCCGCGGCCGCATCGGTCCTGCTCGCCGGAGGGGGCGTGCTCGCCGCCGGCCCGGCCTCGGCGGCCCCCACGGACCACCGCCCGGGCGACCGCCGGGGCGATGACCGCCGGGGCGATGACCGCCGGGGTGACGACCGCCGCGACGACGACCGCCGGGGCGACGGTCGGCGCGACGACGACCGGCGGGGCGACCGGCAGGGGCAGTGCTCGATCGGGCAGGGTTCCTGGAAGCTGGAGTACCGTCCCGGACGCCTGGTGCGGGTGTCCAGCCACGGCCGCGTCAAGTGGGTCCGCACGCCGGGCCAATGGGTCAGGGTCTGGCACAGCGGGGGCCGTGACTGCCACCGTCGATGAACCCGGCGTTCGGAGCCCGGTCCGCCGCCACGGCGGAGCCGGGCTCCGGCCCGTGAGCCCCGTCCGGGGCTCCCCGGTCGTCCGGCCCCGTGTGCGGTACGTCTCCTTGCGGCGGGGCCGGACTTTCGTATGCGGCCGCCCGCCGCCGGGCGCGGTGCGGCGGCTCCCCCTCGCGGCGGCGGGAGGAGGGCGCCGGGTGGTCCGGCGCACAGGTGCGTGGGTCCTGTCCGGGGCGCGGAGCACCGCACGGGGGCGGAACGGAGGAGGCCGCCGGCCCGGTGCGGGCCGGCGGCCTCCGTGGGGACGGGGCGCGTGATCAGAGCACGCGTACGGCGGACGTCGGCATGTAGTTGGACATCTGCTGGATGACGACGCCCTTGCTCGGGTTCGCCGCGTCCAGGTACTGCCCGCCGCCGATGTAGACGGCCACGTGGTAGGCGGAGCCGACTCCGCCCCAGAAGACGAGGTCGCCCGGCTGGACCGCGCTCACGGAGATCTGGGTGCCGAAGGTCGACTGCGCCTGCGAGGTGCGCGGGAGATCGACGCCGATGGTGCGGAAGGCGGCCTGGGTGAGACCGGAGCAGTCGTACGCGCTGGGGCCCGTGGCGCCGTAGACGTACGGCTTGCCGACCTGGGCCTTCAGGAAGCCTATGACGGAGGCGACGCTGCCCGTCGCGCTGGAGGAGGAGGCCAGCGCGGTGCGTCCCGCGGAGCGCGACGCGGTCGCGGTCTCGCGCGCCTTGGCGGCCTTGGCCGCGGCGCGGTCGCGCGCGTCGGCGGCGGCCTTCTTCTTCTGGGCGGCCTTCATGGCCTCGGTGCGGGCCTCCGCACGGGCGGCGTCCAGCTGCTGCTCGACGACGGTCTCGTCGATGGCGTCAGCGGCCTCCGCGGCGGTGGCGGTGGTGGAGAGGGCGGGGATGACGGGGATGCTCCCCGTGGTCGCCGGGTCGGCGGCCGAGGGCTCGGCGTTCGCCGAAGACGACATTCCGGTCAGGGCGAGCGTTCCGATGACGCCGCCGGCGACTCCTGCGCGGCGCACCCAGTTGGGGCTCTGCGCGGCGCGTCGCCGGCGGCGTATATGCGAGGTCTGAAGGGACATGAAGACTTGGGTATCAGGCCCGGTCGGTTCCGTTCAACAAAAGTGTGATGCGCCACAGTTGGCTGTCGAGCAGTGGTATTGTCCCTTTTTCGATCTTCCTTATTCGGGACGTTCTGGACATTCAACTCCATATCCTCGTGCGCGCGTTCACGTGCCTCCGGCCGCCGTCAGCGGGGTGTTTCGCGGCTCACCCGCAGGAGGGGCAGGGCGCTATCACGTCCCCCGGTCCAGCTCCAATTTGCCTTCGATCGTCGGCGCCTGATAGTGCGGCACCCCTGTTTACCAGCGGAAACGCAGGAAAATGTGACTTCTGGTGATCGTTTGGGATTACTGAGTGAGAAGATCACCGCTCATCCCCGTTCATGATCGTTCGACTGGTGTCGGAGATCACAAAGGTCAGAGTGAACCCCGTGTCGCAGATCACAGACCAGGAGGCATAGGATGCGGGCAGTCTGGGCTTGTGAACTGCCTCACATGGAGACGATCTAGGTGGCGCGGGGTGCACGTCCGGGCACGGTCCGTCATCAGTCATCGTCGACTGGAAGGAGCGGGGACGTGAATGCCTACGCGCCCATCCTCGTGCTGGGCGGCCTCGGGGCCGGCTTCGCGATCTTCTCCGTGGTCATGGCCTCCATCATCGGCCCGAAACGGTACAACCGGGCCAAGTTGGAGGCGTATGAGTGCGGCATCGAGCCGACTCCGCAGCCAGCCGGGGGCGGCCGTTTCCCGATCAAGTACTACCTGACGGCGATGCTCTTCATCGTCTTCGACATCGAGATCGTCTTCCTTTACCCCTGGGCCGTCACGTTCGACGCCCTCGGGGTCTTCGGGCTCGTCGAGATGCTCCTCTTCGTGCTCACCGTCTTCGTCGCCTACGCCTACGTCTGGCGTCGCGGCGGCCTGGAATGGGACTAGGGGCGGAGAATAGCCATGGGTATTGAAGAGAAGTTGCCGAGCGGCTTCCTGCTCACCTCCGTCGAGGCGGCGGCCGGCTGGGTCCGGAAGGCCTCGGTCTTCCCGGCCACGTTCGGCCTCGCGTGCTGCGCCATCGAGATGATGACGACCGGGGCCGGGCGGTACGACCTGGCCCGTTTCGGCATGGAGGTCTTCCGCGGGTCCCCGCGCCAGGCGGACCTGATGATCGTGGCCGGCCGGGTGAGCCAGAAGATGGCCCCCGTCCTGCGCCAGGTCTACGACCAGATGCCGAATCCCAAGTGGGTGATCTCGATGGGGGTCTGCGCATCGAGCGGCGGGATGTTCAACAACTACGCCATTGTGCAGGGTGTTGACCATGTGGTGCCTGTTGACATTTATCTCCCTGGATGTCCGCCCCGTCCCGAAATGCTGATGGACGCGATTCTCAAGCTCCACCAGAAGATCCAGCACAGCAAGCTCGGCGTGAACCGCGAAGAGGCCGCGCGCGAGGCGGAGGAAGCGGCGCTGAAGGCGCTGCCGACGATTGAGATGAAGGGGCTCCTCCGATGACGGATTCCCCGGACACCCCGAACCCGGACAAGGACGTCAACGCGGCCGGGCTGCCCGGCCAGCGCGGCGACCACGGGGAGGCGATCCGCGTCCAGCGCGGCATGTTCGGTGCCCGCAACGGCGGCGACACCTCCGGGTACGGCGGCCTGGTGCGCACCGTGCGACTGCCCGGGGCGGCGAGCCGGCCGTACGGCGGCTGGTTCGACGACGTCGCCGACGAGCTCGAGGGCGCCCTCGAGGAGCAGGGGCTCGTCCCGGACAACGCGATCGAGAAGGTCGTCGTGGACCGCGGCGAGATCACCTTCCACGTCGCGCGCGAGCACCTCCCGCTGGTGGCCAGGACCCTGCGCGACGACCCCGCGCTGCGCTTCGAGCTCTGCACGGGCGTGAGCGGCGTCCACTTCCCCGAGGACAAGGGCCGCGAGCTGCACGCCGTGTACCACCTGCGCTCGATCACCCACAACCGGCTGATCCGGGTGGAGGTGAGCGTCTCCGACGCGGACCGGCACGTCCCGTCGCTCGTCGGGGTCTACCCGACCAACGACTGGCACGAGCGCGAGACCTACGACTTCTTCGGGATCGTCTTCGACGGCCACCCCGCGCTGATGCGGATCATGATGCCGGACGACTGGCAGGGCCACCCGCAGCGCAAGGACTACCCCCTCGGCGGCATCCCCGTCGAGTACAAGGGCGCCCAGATCCCTGCTCCGGACCAGCGGAGGTCGTACTCGTGAGCACTCACCACGCACCCCGGCAGGCATCGGAGCGGGAGACCACCGAGGGCCGGGTCTTCACGGTCACCGGCGGCGACTGGGACGAGCTGTCCGAGACCGTCGGCAAGGCCGACGACGAGCGCATCGTCGTCAACATGGGCCCGCAGCACCCGTCGACCCACGGCGTGCTCCGGCTGATCCTCGAGATCGACGGCGAGACGGTCACCGAGGCCCGCTGCGGCATCGGCTACCTCCACACCGGCATCGAGAAGAACATGGAGTTCCGGACCTGGACCCAGGGGTCCACGTTCGTGACGCGCATGGACTACCTCACGCCGTTCTTCAACGAGACGGCGTACTGCCTGGCGGTGGAGAAGTTGCTCGGCATCACCGACGCGGTCCCGGACCGCGCCTCGGTCATCCGCGTGATGCTGATGGAGCTCAACCGCATCTCCTCGCACCTGGTGGCCATCGCCACCGGCGGCATGGAGCTCGGCGCCACCACGATCATGATCTACGGGTTCCGTGACCGCGAGATGATCCTGGACGTCTTCGAGCTGATCACCGGCCTGCGGATGAACCACGCGTACATCCGCCCCGGCGGCCTCGCCCAGGACCTGCCGCCCGGCGCCGTGGACCAGGTCCGCGAGTTCGTGAAGAAGTTCCGCAAGAACCTCCCCGAGTACGACAAGCTCGCCACCGGCAACCCGATCTTCAAGGCCCGCATGCAGGACGTGGGTTACCTGGACCTGGCCGGCTGCATGGCGCTCGGCGCCACCGGCCCGATCCTGCGCTCCACGGGCCTGCCGCACGACCTGCGCAAGTCCCAGCCGTACTGCGGTTACGAGACCTACGAGTTCGAGGTCCCGACCGTCGACACCTGCGACTCCTACGGGCGGTTCCTGCTCCGCCTGGAGGAGATGCGGCAGTCGCTGGACATCGTCGAGCAGTGCCTGGACCGGCTGCAGCCCGGCCCGGTCATGGTCGCCGACAAGAAGATCGCCTGGCCCGCGCAGCTCGCGCTCGGCCCGGACGGGCTCGGCAACTCGCTCGACCACATCAAGAAGATCATGGGCACCTCCATGGAGGCCCTGATCCACCACTTCAAGCTGGTGACCGAGGGCTTCCGGGTCCCGGCCGGCCAGGCGTACGTCGCCGTCGAGTCGTCCAAGGGCGAACTCGGCGTCCACGTGGTCAGCGACGGGGGCACCCGCCCCTTCCGCGTCCACTTCCGCGACCCGTCCTTCACCAACCTGCAGACCATGGCCGCGATGTGCGAGGGCGGCCAGGTCGCCGACGTCATCGTCGCGGTGGCGTCCATCGACCCCGTGATGGGAGGCGTCGACCGGTGACTGAGGTATCACTCGGCATCCCCGCGATGCCCGCGCCGGACTACCCGGCCGACGTACGGCAACAACTGGACGCGGACGCGGCGGAGGTCATCGCGCGCTACCCCGGCAGCCGCAGCGCCCTGCTGCCGCTGCTGCACCTGGTGCAGGCGGAGGAGGGCTACGTCTCCCGCACCGGGGTGCGCTTCTGCGCCGAACAGCTGGGGCTGACCACGGCCGAGGTCACCGCGGTGGCCACCTTCTACTCGATGTACCGGCGGGGGCCCTCCGGCGAGTACCAGGTCGGGGTCTGCACCAACACCCTGTGCGCGGTCATGGGCGGCGACGCGATCTTCGACGAGCTCAAGCAGCACCTCGGCGTCGGGAACGGCGAGACCACCGACGACGGCAAGATCACGCTGGAGCACATCGAGTGCAACGCGGCGTGTGACTTCGCCCCCGTGGTGATGGTCAACTGGGAGTTCTTCGACAACCAGGACCCCGCGTCGGCCAAGCGGCTCGTCGACGACCTCCGCGCCGGCCGCACCGTCGAACCCACCCGCGGCGCTCCGCTGTGCACGTACAAGGAGACGTCGCGGATCCTCGCCGGGTTCCCCGACGAGCGCCCCGGCGCCGTCGAGGCGAGCGGCGGCGCCGGCCCCGCCTCGCTGGCGGGCCTGCGGCTCGCCCGCGGCGAGTCGCTGCCGGGCTCCGGGGCCGGCGTGCCCCGGCAGACCTCCGCCCCGCCGCAGGACGAGACGCCCCCGGCCCACCCCAGCTCCCACGACGCTCCGTTGGACTCCGCGGTCTCCGACCCGGAGCACCCGGCGGGACCGGTCACGCAGGAGCGCCCGACGGAAGGTGAGGAGGACCGGTGACCATGGTCGACTCGGCGGAGAAGGTGCTGGCACCCGTTCTCTCGGCCTTCTGGGACGATCCGCAGTCCTGGACCCTCGACACGTACCGCCGCCACGAGGGCTACGAGGGCCTGCGCAAGGCGCTGGCCCTGCCCCCGGACGACGTGATCGCCCTCGTCAAGGAGTCCGGCCTGCGCGGCCGCGGCGGCGCGGGCTTCCCCACCGGGATGAAGTGGCAGTTCATCCCGCAGGGCGACGGCAAGCCGCACTACCTCGTCGTCAACGCGGACGAGTCGGAGCCCGGCACCTGCAAGGACATCCCGCTGCTCTTCGCCAACCCGCACTCGCTCATCGAGGGCATGGTGATCGCCTGCCACGCGATCCGCTCGAACCACGCCTTCATCTACCTGCGCGGCGAGGTCGTCCCCGTGCTGCGGCGGCTGCACCACGCGGTGGCCGAGGCGTACGAGGCCGGACTCCTCGGCAAGGACATCCTCGGCAGCGGCTTCGACCTGGAGCTGACCGTGCACGCCGGCGCCGGCGCGTACATCTGCGGTGAGGAGACCGCGCTGCTGGACTCCCTGGAGGGACGCCGCGGCCAGCCCCGGCTGCGCCCGCCCTTCCCGGCGGTCGAGGGCCTGTACGCCTGCCCGACGGTGGTCAACAACGTCGAGTCCATCGCGTCGGTGCCGTCGATCCTGCTCAAGGGCAAGGACTGGTTCCGCTCGATGGGCAGCGAGAAGTCCCCGGGCTTCACGCTGTACTCGCTCAGTGGCCACGTCGCCAACCCCGGCCAGTACGAGGCCCCGCTGGGCGTCACGCTGCGCCAGCTGCTGAACCTCAGCGGCGGCATGCGGCCCGGCCACCGGCTGAAGTTCTGGACCCCGGGCGGCTCCTCGACGCCGATGTTCACCGACGAGCACCTCGACGTCCCGCTGGACTACGAGGGCGTCGGCGCCGCGGGCTCCATGCTCGGCACCAAGGCGCTGCAGTGCTTCGACGAGACGACCTGCGTGGTGCGGGCCGTCACGCGCTGGACCGAGTTCTACGCCCACGAGTCCTGCGGCAAGTGCACCCCCTGCCGCGAGGGCACCTACTGGCTCGTCCAGTTGCTGCGGGACATCGAAAGCGGGGCCGGCACGTTGGCGGACCTCGACAAGCTCGCCGACATCGCCGACAACATCAACGGCAAGTCCTTCTGCGCCCTCGGCGACGGAGCGGCCAGCCCGATCTTCTCCTCCCTCCAGTACTTCCGCGACGAGTACGTGGAGCACCTGGAGGGCCGCGGCTGCCCCTTCGACCCGTCCAAGTCCACGGTCTGGGCCGACAAGTCTCACCTGGAGGTGAACGCGTGACCGTCACGACCAACGCCGCCTCCGGTGAGGCGGCGGTGCCGCCCGAGGACCTGGTGTCCGTCAGCATCGACGGGGTCGAGATCTCCGTGCCCAAGGGCACCTTGGTGATCCGTGCCGCCGAACTGATCGGCATCGAGATCCCGCGCTTCTGCGACCACCCCCTCCTCGACCCCGCGGGCGCCTGCCGCCAGTGCATCGTCGAGGTCGAGGGCCAGCGCAAGCCGATGGCGTCCTGCACCATCACCTGCACCGACGGGATGGTCGTCAGGACCCAGCTCACCTCCGACGTCGCGGACAAGGCCCAGCGCGGGGTGATGGAGCTGCTGCTCATCAACCACCCGCTGGACTGCCCCGTCTGCGACAAGGGCGGCGAGTGCCCGCTGCAGAACCAGGCGATGTCCGCCGGGCAGGTCGACACCCGCTTCGAGGGCCGCAAGCGGACCTACGAGAAGCCGGTCCCGATCTCCACCCAGGTGCTGCTGGACCGCGAGCGCTGCGTGCTGTGCGCGCGCTGCACCCGCTTCTCGCAGCAGATCGCCGGCGACCCGATGATCGAGCTGGTGGAGCGCGGCGCGCTGCAGCAGGTCGGCATCGGTGAGGGCGACCCCTTCCAGTCGTACTTCTCCGGCAACACCATCCAGATCTGCCCGGTCGGCGCCCTGACCTCGGCGGCCTACCGCTTCCGCTCCCGGCCCTTCGACCTGGTCTCCTCGCCGAGCGTGTGCGAGCACTGCGCGGGCGGCTGCGCCACCCGCACCGACCACCGGCGCGGCAAGGTCATGCGCCGGCTCGCGCAGGACGACCCCGAGGTCAACGAGGAGTGGATCTGCGACAAGGGCCGCTTCGGGTTCCGCTACGCGCAGCGCCCCGAGCGGCTCACCACCCCGCTGGTCCGCAACGCCGACAGCGGTGAACTGGAGCCCGCGAGCTGGCCCGAGGCCCTGGAGGCCGCGGCCCGCGGACTCGCGGCGGCCCGCGGCCGCACCGGCGTGCTGACCGGTGGCCGGCTCACCGTCGAGGACGCGTACGCCTACGCCAAGTTCGCCCGCGTCGCCCTCGACACCAACGACGTCGACTTCCGGGCCCGCGCCCACTCCGCGGAGGAGGCCGACTTCCTGGCGGCCGTCGTGGCGGGCCGCGGCCGGGACCTGTCCGGCGACGGCGTCACCTACACCCTGCTGGAGAAGGCCCCCGCCGTCCTGCTGGCCGGACTGGAGGCCGAGGAGGAGGCGCCCGGCGTCTTCCTGCGGCTGCGCAAGGCCTGGCGCAAGCACAAGCAGCGCACCTTCGCGCTGGCGCCGTTCGCCACGCGCGGGCTGGAGAAGGCGGGCGGCACCCTGCTGCCCGCCGCGCCCGGTACCGAGACCGAGTGGCTGGACGCCCTGGCCAGTGGCGTCGGCCTGGACGGCAACGGCCTGACCGCCCACGAGGCGCTGCGCGCCGAGGGCGCGGTCGTCCTGGTCGGCGAGCGGCTGGCGGCCGTCCCCGGCGCGCTGACCGCGGTCGTGCGGTTCGCCCAGGCGTCCGGCGCGCGGCTGGCGTGGATCCCGCGCCGCGCGGGCGAGCGCGGTGCCGTCGAGGCGGGTGCCCTGCCCGGGCTGCTGCCCGGCGGCCGTCCGGTCACCGACCCGCGGGCCCGCGACGAGGTCGCCGGGGTCTGGGGCGTGACCACGCTCCCGTCCCGCCACGGCCGCGACACCGGCCGGATCCTGGAGGCGGCGGCGAGCGGCGAGCTCGGTGCACTGCTGGTCGGCGGCGTCGAGCCGGCCGACCTGCCCGACCCGGCCCGGGCCCGCGCGGCCCTGGACGCGGCGGGCTTCGTGGTCAGCCTGGAGCAGCGACCCGGCGAGGTCACCGACCGCGCCGACGTCGTCCTGCCGGTCGCCGCGGTCGCCGAGAAGGCCGGAACCTTCCTCAACTGGGAAGGCCGGGTACGGCTCTTCGAGGCCGCGATCAAGCCGGCCCAGCAGGTCCAGCGCCACCAGTACCCGGACGCCCGGGTGCTGACCATGCTGGCCGACGCGATGGACGTCTCCCTGGGCCTCGCCGACGTCCGCTCGGCCCGCGCCGAGCTGTCCCGGCTCGCCCCGTACGAGGGCCCGCGCGCCGAGGCGCCGCAGGAGACCGGCCGGCCACTGCCGAAGCCCGGCAGTGGCGAGGCGGTCCTCGCGGGCCACCGGCTGCTGCTCGACCGGGGCCTGCTGCAACAGGGTGACGAGGCCCTCGCCGGCACCCGCCACCCGGCGGTCGCCCGCCTCTCGGCGACGACCGCTCAGGAGATCGGCGTCGCCGAGGGCGAGCTGATGGAGGTGACCGGCCCGCTGGGCTCGGTCCGGCTGCCGCTGCAGGTGACGGCGATGGCCGACCGGGTCGTGTGGGTGCCCCTCAACTCGGCCGGCGGGGGAGTCGTCTCGGACACCGGCGCCCTGCCGGGCCAGGTCGTCCGGATCGCCCCGGCCGCCGTGGACGCCGCTGCCGCACCGGAGGTGACCCCGTGACGGGACTGACGACCCTCGCCGCCGAGGACCTGTCCATGTTCGGGCGGGACCCGTGGTGGCTGATCGCCATCAAGGCGGTTTTCTGCTTCGCGTTCCTGATGGTGACCGTGCTCTTCTCCATCGTGTGGGAGCGCAAGGTCGTCGCGTGGATGCAGCTGCGCATCGGCCCCAACCGGCACGGCCCCTGGGGCATGCTCCAGTCGCTCGCCGACGGCATCAAGCTGATGCTCAAGGAAGACCTCGTCGTCAAGAAGGCCGACAAGGTCGTCTACGTGCTGGCCCCGATCGTGGCGGCCATCCCGGCCTTCATGGCGGTCGCGGTGATCCCCTTCGGCCCGGCGGGCAACGAGATCTCGATCTTCGGTCACCGTACGCCGATGCAGCTCACCGACCTGCCGATCGGTGTCCTCTACATCCTGGCCACCGCCTCCGTCGGCATCTACGGCATCGTGCTGGCCGGCTGGTCGTCCGGCTCGACGTACCCGCTGCTCGGGGGTTTGCGCTCCTGCGCGCAGATGATCTCGTACGAGATCGCGATGGGCGTCGCCTTCGCGTCGGTCTTCCTCTACTCCGGCTCGATGTCGACCTCGCAGATCGTCGCCCAGCAGGAGGACCGCTGGTACGTCCTGCTGCTGCCGGTCTCCTTCATCATCTACATCGGCACGATGGTCGGCGAGACCAACCGTGCCCCCTTCGACATGCCCGAGTCCGAGGGCGACCTGGTCGGCGGCTTCAACACCGAGTACTCGTCGATCAAGTTCGCGCTCTTCATGCTCGCCGAGTACGTGAACATGGTGACTGTCTCGGCGGTGGCGACCACCCTCTTCCTGGGGGGCTGGCGGGCCCCGTGGCCCATCAGCACCTTCTGGGAGGGCGCCAACCACGGCTGGTGGCCGCTGCTGTGGTTCGTGGTGAAGGTGCAGCTGCTGCTCTTCTTCTTCATCTGGCTGCGCGGCACGCTGCCCCGCGTCCGCTACGACCAGCTGATGAAGCTGGGCTGGAAGGTCCTGATCCCGGTCTCGATGGTGTGGCTGATGCTGGTCGCCACCGTCCGGGCACTGCGCAACGAGAACTACGACTTCCAGTCGATCGTGCTCTACGTCGGCGGAGGAATCGTCCTGCTGCTCCTGGTCTCGCTGGTCTTCGACGTCTTCCGCGACCGCGGCGAGAAGGCGAAGGAGGCGGCCGAACAGGCCGGGCCGCAGGAGCCGTTCGATCCCATGGCGGGCGGGTACCCCGTGCCGCCGCTGCCCGGCCAGGAGCTGCCGCCCGTCCCGCGGCGGCCGTCCCGCGCGGAGCGTCAACTCGTAGGCAAGGAGGCCGACGATGCCTGAGTTCCTGGGCCCGGTGGCGGGCTTCGGCGTGACCTTCAAGGCCATGTTCAAGAAGCGGCTGACCGAGCAGTACCCCGAGGAGAAGAAGCCGACCGCGCCGCGGTTCCACGGCCGCCACCAGCTCAACCGTCACCCGGACGGGCTGGAGAAGTGCGTGGGCTGCGAGTTGTGCGCCTGGGCCTGCCCGGCGGACGCGATCTACGTCGAGGGCGCCGACAACACCGACGAGGAGCGCTACTCGCCGGGTGAGCGCTACGGCCGCGTCTACCAGATCAACTACGCCCGCTGCATCCTGTGCGGGCTGTGCATCGAGGCCTGCCCGACGCGCGCGCTGACCATGACCAACGAGTACGAGCTCGCCGACAGCAGCCGCGAGTCGCTGATCTTCACCAAGGAGCAGCTGCTCGCGGGCCTGGAGGAGGGCATGGTCGACAGCCCCCACGCGATCTTCCCCGGCATGGACGAGGGCGACTACTACCGCGGCGCGGTGACGCACGCGGCCCCCGGGACCGAGCGTCAGGTCGCGGTCTCCAAGGGTGAGAAGCCGGACGAGACGGTGGAGGGCGAGCGGGACGGCGACGGCACGGCGGGCACCCAGGTCCCCGCGACGGGCGGCGCCGCTCCGGCCGGGACGGGAGGCGAGGCATGAACGACGTGACCACGCTGACGACGCTGGCCGCGTACACCACCTCCACCGGGGAGGCGGTCCAGTTCTGGGTGCTCGGCACCGTCGCGGTGCTCGGCGCGCTCTCGACCGTGCTGATGAAGAAGGCCGTGCACAGCGCACTGTCGCTGGCCGGGACGATGATCGTCCTGGCGGTCTTCTACCTGGCCCAGGGCGCGTACTTCCTCGGCGTCGTCCAGATCGTCGTCTACACCGGCGCGATCATGATGCTCTTCCTCTTCGTCGTCATGCTGGTCGGCATCACCGCCGCCGATTCGCTCAAGGAGACGCTGAAGGGGCAGCGCTGGCTGGCCGCCGGAGCCGGCCTCGGCTTCGGCGTGCTGCTGATCGCCGGCATCGCCAACGCCTCGATCAAGAACTTCCAGGGGCTCGGCCAGGCCAACGCCGGCGGCAACGTCGAGGGACTCGCCTCGCTGATCTTCACCAAGTACGTGTGGGCCTTCGAGATCACCGGCGCGCTGCTCATCACCGCCGCGATCGGCGCGATGGTCCTCACCCACCGCGAGCGCACCGAGGCCCGTGCCACCCAGCGCGAACTCGCCGAGCGGCGCGTGCGCGAGGGCAAGCAGATCACCCCGCTCCCCGCGCCCGGCGTCTACGCCCGCAACAACGCGGTCGACGTCCCCGGCCTGCTGCCGGACGGCACGGTCTCGGAGCTCAGCGTCAGCCCGACGCTGCGCGGCCGCGGCCAGTACCGGGACGTGTCCGCGGAGGCGGTCGACAGGGTCGCCGAGCTGGAACAGCGCTCCGAGGAGGCGTCGAAGTGAATCCGGTCAACTACCTGTACCTGTCGGCGCTGCTGTTCACCATCGGCGCGGCCGGGGTGCTGATCCGGCGCAACGCGATCGTCGTCTTCATGTGCGTCGAGCTGATGCTGAACGCCGCCAACCTGGCGTTCGTCACCTTCTCCCGCATGCACGGCAACCTCGACGGCCAGATCATCGCCTTCTTCACGATGGTCGTCGCCGCCGCCGAGGTGGTCGTGGGCCTGGCGATCATCGTGACGATCTTCCGCTCCCGCCACTCGGCCTCGGTCGACGACGCCAGCCTGATGAAGCTCTAAGGGGTAGCGAAAGTGGACTACTTGATCGGATGGCTCGTCCTCCTGCCGCTGCTGGGCGCCGGCGTGCTGCTCACCGGCGGACGGAGGCTGGACCGCACGGGCCACTGGATCGGCACCACGCTCGCGGGGGCGTCCTTCGTCGGCGCGGCGGTGCTCTTCTTCGACATGCTGGGCCGCGGCGGCGAGGACCGCGCGCTGCACTCGACCGCCTTCACCTGGATCTCCGTCGGCGGCTTCCACGCGGACGTGGCCTTCCAGCTCGACCAGCTGTCGATGACCTTCGCCCTGCTGATCACCGGTGTGGGCACGCTCATCCACATCTACTCGATCGGCTACATGGAGCACGACGAGCGGCGCCGCCGCTTCTTCGGCTACCTCAACCTCTTCCTCGCGGCGATGCTCCTGCTGGTCCTCGCCGACAACTACCTGCTCCTGTACGTCGGCTGGGAGGGCGTGGGCCTGGCCTCGTACCTGCTGATCGGCTTCTGGCAGCACAAGCCCAGCGCGGCGACCGCGGCCAAGAAGGCCTTCATCGTCAACCGCGTCGGTGACGTCGGCCTGTCGATCGCGATCATGCTGCTGTTCACCACCTTCGGCACCTTCACCTTCGAGCCGCTCTTCGGCCAGGTGGACAAGGCGGGCGAGGGCGTTCTGACCGGCATCGGCCTGATGCTGCTGCTCGCCGCCTGCGGCAAGTCGGCCCAGGTCCCGCTGCAGTCCTGGCTCGGCGACGCGATGGAGGGCCCGACCCCGGTCTCGGCCCTGATCCACGCGGCGACGATGGTGACCGCCGGCGTCTACCTGATCACCCGCTCCGGCGTGATCTTCAACGCCGCGCCCACGGCGCAGGTGGCCGTGGTGACGGTCGGCGCGGTCACGCTGCTCTTCGGTGCGATCGTCGGTTGCGCCAAGGACGACATCAAGAAGGCGCTGGCCGGCTCCACGATGTCGCAGATCGGCTACATGGTGATGGCCGCCGGCCTCGGCCCGATCGGCTACGTCTTCGCGATCATGCACCTGGTCACCCACGGCTTCTTCAAGGCCGGGCTCTTCCTCGGCGCCGGATCGGTCATGCACGGCATGAACGACGAGGTGGACATGCGGAAGTACGGGGCCCTGCGGAAGTACATGCCGGTCACCTTCGTCACCTTCGGCCTCGGCTACCTGGCGATCATCGGCTTCCCGGGACTGTCCGGCTTCTTCTCCAAGGACAAGATCATCGAGGCCGCCTTCGCCAAGGGCGGCACCGAGGGCTGGATCCTCGGCGGCGCGGCCCTGCTGGGCGCGGCGATCACCGCGTTCTACATGACCCGCGTGATGCTGATGACCTTCTTCGGCGAGAAGCGCTGGCAGCCCGACGCGGACGGTCACGAGCCGCACCCGCACGAGTCGCCGAAGTCGATGACGATCCCCATGGTCGTCCTGGCCTTCGGCTCGGTCTTCGCGGGCTTCCTGTTCAGCTGGAACGAGGCCTTCGTGAAGTGGCTGGAGCCGGTCACCGGTCACGAGGAGGGTCACCCGCCGATCGGCGCGGCCGCCGTCACCGGCGCCACGATGGTGGTGATGGTGCTCGGCGTCGCCCTGGCCTGGGCCGTGTACGGACGCCGCCCGGTGCCGTCCGTCGCCCCGCGCGGCAGCTGGCTCACCCGCGCCGCCCGGCGCGACCTGCTCCAGGACGACTTCAACCACGTCGCCCTGGTGCTGCCCGGCGAGTACCTCACCCGCGGTCTGGTCTACGTGGACCACAAGGGTGTGGACGGCGTCGTCAACGGCACCGCGGCCGCCGTCGGCGGCCTCTCCGGCCGGATGCGCCGCCTCCAGAACGGTTATGTGCGCAGCTACGCCGTGTCGATGCTGGCGGGCACCGCGGTGCTGGTCGCCGCGACGCTGCTGATGAGGGGTGTTGCCTGATGTCCTTCCCCCTGCTCACCCTGACCGCCGGCCTGCCGGCGCTCGGCGCGATCGCCACCGCCGCCGTGCCGGCGGCGCGGCGCGAGGCCGCCAAGTGGCTGGCGCTGGCCGTCTCACTGGCGACGCTCGTGCTGGCCGCGATCGTGTTCGTCCGCTTCGACCCGGGCGGGGCCCGGTACCAGCTCGGCGAGTCCCACGCGTGGATCGCCGACTTCGGGGTCCGCTACGAACTCGGCGTGGACGGCATCGCCGTCGCGCTCATCGGGCTGACCGCGCTGCTCGTCCCGTTCGTCATCGCCGCGGGCTGGCACGACGCCGACCCGCTGGAGGAGAAGAACCCCAACCGCCGCTGGCGGCCCACCCAGGGCTTCTTCGCGCTGATCCTGCTGGTCGAGGCGATGGTGATCATCTCCTTCGAGGCCACGGACGTCTTCCTCTTCTACATCTTCTTCGAGGCCATGCTCATCCCGATGTACTTCCTCATCGGCGGCTTCGGGGACCGTGCCCACGAGCACGGTGAGGAGGAGGCGGCCCGGCAGCGCTCCTACGCGGCGGTGAAGTTCCTGCTCTACAACCTGGCCGGCGGGCTCATCATGCTGGCCGCGGTCATCGGGCTCTACGCCGTCACCGCCGACCAGCTCGGCCAGGGCACCTTCTCCCTCCAGGAGATCCTGCAGGCCCGGGCGGCCGGCAAGCTCGACATGTCCACCACCGCGGAACGCGCCCTGTTCCTCGGTTTCTTCTTCGCGTTCGCGGTCAAGGCCCCGCTGTTCCCGCTGCACACCTGGCTGCCCAACGCCATGGGCGAGGCCACGGCGCCGGTCGCGGTGCTCATCACCGCGGTCGTCGACAAGGTCGGCACCTTCGCGATGCTCCGCTTCTGCCTCCAGCTCTTCCCCGAGGCCAGCAAGTGGGCGACGCCGGTGATCCTGGTGCTGGCGCTGATCAGCATCGTCTACGGCGCCCTGGTCGCCGTCGGCCAGCGCGACATCAAGCGGCTGGTCGCGTACGCGTCGATCTCCCACTTCGGCTTCATCATCCTGGGCATCTTCGCGATGACCTCCCAGGGCCAGGGCGGGGCGACGCTGTACATGGTCAACCACGGCATCTCCACCGCCGCGCTGATGCTGGTCGCGGGCTTCCTGATCTCCCGTCGCGGCTCCCGTCTCATCGCGTCCTACGGCGGGGTGCAGAAGGTGGCCCCGGTGCTGGCCGGCACCTTCCTGATCGGCGGTCTGGCCACCCTGTCGCTGCCGGGGCTCGCGCCCTTCGTCAGCGAGTTCCTCGTCCTCGTCGGGACGTTCAGCCGCTACCCGGCCGTCGGGATCGTCGCCACCACCGGCATCGTCCTCGCCGCGCTGTACGTCCTCGTCCTGTACCAGCGGACGATGACCGGCCCGGTGAAGGCCGAGGTGCAGGGGATGCCCGACCTGAAGGTCCGGGAACTCGCCGTCGTGGCGCCGCTGATCGCGCTGCTGATCGTGCTCGGCGTGTACCCGAAGCCGCTGACCGACGTCGTCAACCCGGCGGTGCAGCAGACGCTCTCCGACGTGCACAAGACCGACCCCAAGCCGGCGCTGGAGGCATCCAAGTGAGCAGCACAGTTGCTGTCCACAGCCTGTGGACAACGGCGGCACCGCTCGCCGCCGACAAGATCAACGCGCCGAAGATCGAGTACGCCCAGCTGGCTCCGGTCCTGATCGTCTTCGGTGTGGCCGTCCTCGGCATCCTCATCGAGGCGTTCCTGCCGCGGCGCCTGCGCTACACCGGGCAGGTCGGCCTCGCGGTCGTCGGCATGGCCGCCGCCTTCGCCGCGGTCGTGGCGCTCGCGGCGGGCGGCTACGCCACGACGAAGGCCCACATCGCCGCCATGGGCGCGGTCGCCGTCGACGGCCCGGCCCTCTTCCTGCAGGGCACGATCCTGCTGGTGGGCCTGGTCGGGGTGTTCACCTTCGCCGAGCGTCGGCTCGACCCCAAGGCGCACGGCCGGCACGTCGACTCCTTCGCCGCGCAGGGCTCCGCGGTGCCGGGCAGCGACCAGGAGAAGAACGCCGTCAAGGCCGGTTTCACCACCACCGAGGTCTTCCCGCTGCTGATGTTCGCCGTCGGCGGCATGCTGATCTTCCCGGCGGCCAACGACCTGCTGACGCTCTTCGTGGCCCTGGAGGTCTTCTCCCTCCCGCTCTACCTGCTCTGCGCCCTCGCCCGGCGGCGGCGCGCGATGTCGCAGGAGGCGGCGGTCAAGTACTTCCTGCTGGGCGCCTTCTCCTCCGCCTTCCTGCTGTTCGGCATCGCCCTGCTGTACGGCTACGCGGGCACCGTCTCCTACTCCGGCATCGCGTCGGTCGTGGACGGCACCGCCAAGCTCAACCCGGCGCTGGCCGACTCCGCGGGCAACGACGCGCTGCTGCTGATCGGCGCCGCGCTGGTCGGCATGGGCCTGCTGTTCAAGGTGGGCGCCGTGCCGTTCCACATGTGGACGCCGGACGTCTACGAGGGTGCTCCGACCCCGGTCACCGGCTTCATGGCCGCGGCCACCAAGGTCGCCGCCTTCGGCGCGCTGCTGCGACTGCTCTACGTGGTCCTGCCGGAGCTGCGCTGGGACTGGCGGCCGGTGCTGTGGGGCGTCGCGATCCTCACGATGCTGGTCGGCGCGATCGTCGCGGTCACCCAGACCGACGTGAAGCGCCTGCTCGCCTACTCCTCGATCGCGCACGCCGGCTTCATCCTGGCCGGTGTCATCGCGGCCACGCCGGAGGGCATCTCCTCGGTGCTCTTCTACCTGGCGGCGTACTCCTTCGTGACGCTGGGCGCCTTCGCCGTCGTCACGCTGGTGCGCGACGCCGGCGGGGAGGCCACACACCTGTCGCGCTGGGCGGGCCTGGGACGGCGTTCGCCACTGGTGGCCGCGGTCTTCGCGGTCTTCCTGCTCGCCTTCGCCGGCATCCCGCTGACGTCCGGCTTCGCCGGGAAGTTCGCGGTCTTCAGCGCCGCCGCGCAGGGCGGGGCGGTGCCGCTGGTGATCGTGGGTGTGATCTCGTCCGCCATCGCGGCGTTCTTCTACATCCGGGTCATCGTGCTCATGTTCTTCAGCGAGCCCAAGGCCGACGGCCCCACGGTCGCCGTGCCCTCGCCGCTGACGTCCACGGCCATCGCACTGGGCGTGGCGGTCACCCTCGTGCTGGGTGTCGCGCCCCAGTACTTCCTGGACCTCGCGAACCAGGCGGGCGTCTTCGTCCGCTGACCCCACCGCACGGCCCGGCCCGTGCGGCCATCCACGGCGCGGCTCCCCGCACTTGGCGGGGGCCGCGCCGTTCGGCATGGCGGGCGGCTCGCGGGGAAGGCGGAACAGCGGCGCAGACTCCTCGCGCAGCCCGCTCCGGGTGCCGTCCGGGGGGTGTGCGGGGCGGCGGTGAGGCCCCACGGCCGGGCGCGGCACCGGAAAGGACCGGCCGTACACGCGGGCAAAACCGGGCGTAGTGGCCCGCGGGGGCCATGCCCTCGCAGTGATCGAGAGGCGACCGGTTACTCTGCCAGGTGTAGTGCAGCGCCACGCCGCAAGCCGCAGAAGTGATCTCAGCGACAGGAGAATCCCAGGTGACGACCGTCGTCGGGCCCTTCGGGCTGAGCGTAATGGACGAGGACCTCGAGTCCGCCGTCCGGGCCGGGCTGTCCGCCGTCGAGGCAGGCCTCATGGAGGCCACCAAGAGCGATGTGCCGTTCATCACGGAGGCGGCCCGCCACCTCGTGCACGCGGGCGGGAAGCGGTTCCGTCCGCTGCTGTCGCTGCTGGCTGCCCAGTTCGGCGACCCGCACGCGCCCGGCATCGTGCCGTCGGCCGTGGTGGTGGAACTGACGCACCTGGCGACGCTGTACCACGACGACGTCATGGACGAGGCCGCGGTGCGGCGCGGCGTGCCGAGCGCCAACGCCCGCTGGGACAACTCGGTCGCCGTGCTGACCGGCGACTTCCTGTTCTCCAAGGCCTCGCACATACTGGCCGACCTCGGGCCGGAGGCCGTACGCATCCAGGCCGAGGCCTTCGAGCGGCTGGTCACCGGACAGATCCTGGAGACCGTCGGCCCGCGCGACGGACGCGACCCGATCGACCACTACCTGGAAGTGATCGCCGGCAAGACGAGTTCGCTGATCGCCGTCTCGTGCCGCTTCGGCGCCATGATGTCCGGCGCGGACGAGAGCGTCGTCGACATCCTCACCCAGTACGGGGAGCGCGTCGGCACGGCCTTCCAGCTCGCCGACGACGTGCTGGACATCGCCAGCGACTCGCACGAGTCCGGTAAGACCCCGGGCACGGACCTGCGCGAGGGCGTGCCGACCCTGCCGGTGCTGCACCTGCGTTCGGCCGTGGCCAAGGCCAACGCTTTCGCCTCGGCGGACGACCTGCGGCTGTGCGAACTGCTGGACGGCGATCTGACGGACGACCGGCGGCACGCCGAGGCGCTGGAGCTGATGCGTGCCCATCCGGCGCTGGAGCAGGCCCGGCGCGACACCGTGCGCTACGCGGACGAGGCGCGGGTGCTGCTGGCGCCGCTCCCCGACTGTGCCGCCAAGCAGGCCCTGGAGGGGCTCTGCGAGGCCGTGGTGCACCGCGCGGGCTAGGTCGGCCCGGAGGTGACCCGGACGGCCGTCCTCCCGGCGCCCGTGCGGTCACCGGGGGCGAGGGGTGCCTTCCGCCCTGAACCGTTGTCAGGGATCGTCATCCCAGAGGTGTACGCCGAGTTGATCCCGGCGGGCGATGCGCCCGAGCGGCCTGATTGATGGGATAAGAGGCACCACCACACGGCGGATCGGGTGACAATGGCCCGAGGTGGACGAGTGCGACGATGACGGGAACCCGCCGTTGACGACGGAGGTAGGGACGTAATGGCACCCATCCAGCCCATGGACGACGACCGGGAACCCCGGCGCCGGACCAAGGCGATACGTTACGCGGTCCCGGTGGCGGTGGCGGGAGTCGCCGCGGCGACCATCGGGCTCGTACCGGCGCTCGCGAACGCGGGCAGCCCGGATCTGCCCGGGATCACGGCCGAGGAGCTGATCGCGAAGGTCGCGGCCTCGGACACCCAGACGATCTCCGGCTCGGTCCGCATCAGCACGGACTTCGGCCTGCCGGCCCTGCTGACCGGCGCCACGGGCGCCGGTGGGCCGTTCGGCGGTGGCGGTGGCGGCCGCGGGGATTCCTCGGCCGACCCGAAGGAGCAGCTGACCCAGCTGCTGGCCGGCTCCCACACCCTGCGCGTCGCGGCCGACGGCCCGCAGAAGCAGAAGGTGTCGATCGTCCGGAACGCCGCGGAGTACAGCCTCATCCACAACGGTGACGAGGTCTGGGCCTACGACAGCGGCAGCAACCAGGCCTACCACCTCACCGGTCTCCCGCGGGAGGCACAGGGTGAGGACCGGGCCAAGGGCGACCGCGAACTGCCCGAGGGCTGGCCGGCCACCCCGCAGGAAGCCGCGAAGAAGATCCTCGACGCGGCGGACGACAGCTCCACCGTCACGGTGGACGGCACCGCGCGCATCGCCGGGCGGGACGCCTACCAGCTGGTGGTCAGGCCCAAGGCCACCGACTCCACGGTCGGGTCGATCAGGATCGGCGTGGACGCCGGCACCGGTGTGCCGCTGAAGTTCACCCTCGCCCCGAGGGGCGGCGGCAAGGCCATCGTCGACGTCGCCTTCACCAAGGTCGACTTCTCCCGGCCCGCCGCCTCGGTCTTCGACTTCACCCCGCCGAAGGGCGCGAAGGTGACGACGGAGAAGGCCGGCGAGAAGGCGGACGGGAAGGCGGACGGGAAGGCCGGGCAGGACGCCCGCGGGGCGCACGAGGAGTTCGGTGACCTCGGCGGCCTGGACGGCCTGGACGGCCTGGACGGCCTGGAGGGCCTCGGCGTCCTCGGCAAGGGCTGGGACTCGATCGCCGAGCTGAAGCTGCCTCAGGAGGCGCTGAACGCCGGCCCGTCCGAGGGCGGGGCCAAGGCCCCCGGCCTCGGCGGACAGGGGCTGCTCGGCACCTTCGGCAAGGAGGTCAAGGGCGAGTTCGGCACGGGCACGGTGGTCGGCACCCGCCTGGTGAACGCCCTGATCACCGACAGCGGCAAGGTCTACGTGGGCACCGTGACCCAGGGCGCCCTGATCAAGGCCGCCGACGCGGCCGCCGAGTAGGGCACGGAGCAAGGCACCGGCACAGAGCGAAGGAGCGCCGATGGGGGAGCCGTCCGCCGAGACCGGTGAGCACGCGATCTCCACGAGCGGACTCACCAAGAGGTACCGCGGCGGACAGCTCGCCGTCGACGGCCTCGACCTGGCCGTCCCCCGGGGCAGCGTCTTCGGCTTCCTGGGGCCCAACGGCTCCGGGAAGACGACGACGATCCGCATGCTCATGGGGCTCATCGCCCCGACCTCCGGCACGGCGCGGGTCCTTGGCGAGCCCATGCCGCGCGCGGTGCGCAGCGTCCTGCCGCGCGTGGGCGCGCTGATCGAGGGCCCCGCCCTGTACGGCTTCCTCTCCGGCCGTGACAACCTGCTGCGCTTCGACGCGGCCGATCCGACCGCCGGTCCCCGCACCCGCGGGGACCGGGTCGACGCGGCCCTGGAGAGGGTCGGCCTGGCCGCCGCCGCGGGCAAGAAGGCGCGTGCCTACTCCCTCGGCATGAAGCAGCGGCTCGGCCTGGCCGCCGCCCTGCTGCGGCCCCGCGACCTGCTGGTGCTGGACGAGCCCACCAACGGCCTGGACCCGCAGGGCATGCGGGAGATCCGCTCGCTCGTCCGCGAGCTGGCGGCGGACGGCACCACGGTCTTCCTCTCCTCCCACCTCCTCGACGAGATCGAACAGGTCTGCACCCACGCCGCCGTGATGTCCCGCGGCCGGCTGATCACCCAGGGCCCGGTGGAGGCGCTCTCCTCCGCCGGACGCCTGGTGGTCACCACCCCCGACCCCGCCGAGGCGGTGCGGGTGCTGAAGGAGCAGGGGGTCACCGGCCTGGCCGCCGACGGCGACCGGGTCACCGGGGAACTGCCGCAGGACCCCGCGGCACTTCCCGAACTGGCCGACCTCAACGCCGCACTGGTCGCCGCCGGGGTCCGCGTCCGCGGCTTCGGCGTCGAACGGGCGTCACTGGAGGACGCGTTCGTCGCGCTGACCGGAGAGGGATTCGATGTCGCAGGCTGACACCCTGACCAGGTCGGTGTGGCCGATCCGCTCGCTCGGGCTGTTCCGCAGCGAACTGGTGACCGTGCTGCGCCGCTGGCGCACACTGGCGCTGCTGGCCGTCCTGGCCGGGGTCCCGGTGCTCATCGGGATCGCGGTGCGGATCGAGACCGGTGACGGCGGCTCGGCCGGCGGCGGGGGCGGTGACGGCCCGGCCTTCGTCGCGCTGATCACCAACAACGGTCTCTTCCTGGTCTTCGCCTCGCTCGCCGCGACGCTGCCCTTCTTCCTCCCCATGGCGATCGGTGTCGTGGCCGGTGACGCCGTCGCCGGCGAGGCCAACGCGGGAACCCTGCGCTATCTGCTGGTGGCCCCGGCCGGGCGCACCCGTCTGCTGGTCTCCAAATACGCCTCCGTCCTGGCCTTCTGCCTGATCGGCGCCCTCGTCGTGGCCGTCTCGGCACTGGTGACCGGCGCCTTGCTCTTCCCGCTCGGCGACGTCACCCTGCTGTCGGGCACGACGGTCCCCTTCTCCGAGGGGCTGTGGCGCGCCCTGCTGGTCGCCCTGGTCGTGGCCGCCTCGCTCACCGGCATCGCCGCGCTGGGCCTGTTCATCTCCACGCTCACCGACAGCGGCATCGCCGCCATGGCCACCACCGTGGGCCTGCTGATCACCGTGCAGATCGTCGACACCATCCCCCAACTGCACGCCGTGCAGCCCTACCTCTTCCCCCACTACTGGCTGAGCTTCGCCGACCTGGTCCGCGACCCCGTCTACTGGGACGAGATGCGCAGCAACTTCCAGCTCCAGGCGCTCTACGTGGCCGTGTTCGGCTCCGCGGCCTGGGCCCGCTTCACCACCCGCGACATCACGGCCTGACCGCCGCCGGTCAGCTGAAGAAGGTCTTGGCCCGGCCCAGGGCCGCCGTGTCCCTCAGCACGTCGCCCGGCCGGGTGCCGTAGCCCAGCAGCGCCCCGCCCCAGCGCATCCCGGCGTAGTCGGCCGTGTGGCGCAGCGTCCCCACCAGCGGGGCGGCCGTCGCCGGGTCCTGGCCTCCGTGCACGGTCACCGACCACAGGGTCTTGCCGCGCATCCGCTCCAGGAAGTCCAGCCCCGGCACCCGCATCCAGCCCGACCAGTGGTCCAGGTAGAGCTTGGTGCTGGTCGAGACGCTGTACCAGTACAGGGGGGAGACCACCACGATGTCGGTGGCCGCCAAGGTGGCCTCCAGGAGCGTCGCGGCGTGCCCCGACGGTGCGGGATAGCGGCCGTCGCCGTCGTGCCGGAGGTCCTCGAAGAGCGGCAGCGGCAGGTCCTTCAGCCGCAGCCAGCGCCGGTCCACCACGGGCGGAAGCTGCTCGGCGGCGTGCCGCGCCAACGCCTCGGTGTTGCCGTCGGCGCGGCTGCTTCCCACCAGGAACAGGAAGGACCGCTCTGAGTCCGACACCCCGTCATCTCCTTGCGTATGCATTAGTTGCGTACGCATGGAGATGTTGTCACCGCGCCGCCCCCGCCGTCAAGGCGAGTGCCGGAGGCCCAGAGGGCCGGCGGGCTACTCGACGTCGAACTCGTTCCCCTCCGGGTCGGCCATGGTGACCCAGGTGCCGGAGGGCTCCGCTATCCGCCGCAGCACCATCGCGCCGAGCCCTTCCAGCCGGGCCACTTCCGCCTCCAGCCGTCCGGTGCCCGGGTGGAGGTCGATGTGCAGCCGGTTCTTCACCGTCTTGGTCTCGGGCACCCGCTGGAAGAGGATGCGCCGCCCCAGGCCCGAGCCCTTCTCGTCGTCGTAGGGGTCGTCGGGGTGGCGCACGGCGGCCAGGTCCCGCCAGGCCTTGCGGTCGGCCGCCTCCGTCAGGACGTCCTGCGTCACGGCGCCGAACCCCAGCAGCTTCTCGATCAGCACGCTGTGGTCCTCGAGCGTGTACTCCAGGGCCTCCGCCCAGAAGGCGGCCTGCCGGTGCGGATCCGCCGCGTCGACCACGAGCTTCCAGTGAACTGCCATGCCGTGCCCCCTCGTTCGCGTCTCCTCCGGCCTTTGGCCGGCCTGTAACCAGTTATATTGGTTACATGACGGAGCCCGCAATCGGTCTGGTCCTCCATTCATCCGAAGGAGTCGCCTACCGCTTCGATCCGGGCGCGCTCGCCCTTGAGTTGCTGCCGACGGGCGGCCCCGGCGCCTACGCGCGCCACGAGGTCCTCCACGAGCCCGCCGACCTGGTCCGCTGGGCGGTGGCGTCCCGGCTGCGCCCCGACCCGGGCGGCCTCGCCGTCTCCCCGGAGGACGTCGCCGCGGCCCGCTACCTGCGCGACGCGCTCTGGCACATCGCCGTCGCCCGCGTCCACGGGGAACCCCTCCCCGCCCCGGACCTCGTCGTCCTGAACGAGGCCGCCGCCTGGCGTCCCCCCACCCTGCGTCTCGCCCCCGACGGGGGCAGCTCCTGGCGTACCCCGGTCACCGGCACCCAGGTGCTGGCGGCCGTCGCACGGGACGCGGTGGAGCTCTTCTCCGGCCCCCACGCCGACCGCGTCCGCGAATGCTCCGCCCACGACTGCCGACTGGTCTTCGTGGACACCTCGCGCCCCGGCCGGCGTCGCTGGTGCGCCATGGAGCACTGCGGCAACCGCCACAAGGTCCGTGCCCACCGCTCCCGCAGGGAGGCGTACGAGGCGCCGGAAGGCTAGTGCCCGTGCGTGTGCCCGTGCGTCCGTGCGCCCGTGTGCGCGTGCGTGTGGACGCCGCCGCTCAGCCGGTGACGGCCCCGCGCGGCGCCGCCTCGTCGGGCACCACCGCGGCGTCGCGCACCGCGATCCGGCCGCGCCGTGCGGTCCGCAGCGCGTCCCAGGTCAGCAGGGCCAGGGCGAGCCAGACGAGGGCGAAGCCGGCCCAGCGCTCGGCCGGCATCTCCTCGTGGAACCAGAGCAGTCCGAGCCCGAACTGGAAGACCGGCGCGAGGTACTGCAGCAGCCCCAGCATGCTCAGCGGGATGCGGATGGCCGCCGCGCCGAAGCAGATCAGCGGCACGGCGGTGACGACGCCGCACGCGGCGAGCAGGGCGGCGTGGCCGGCCCCGTGCGAGGCGAAGGTGGTGTCGCCGCGGGTGCCGAGGAAGGCCAGGTAGCCGAGCGCCGGCAGGAACTGGAGGGCCGTCTCGGCCGCCAGCGACTCCAGGCCGCCCATGCCGACCTTCTTCTTGATGAAGCCGTAGGTGGCGAAGGAGCAGGCCAGGGTCAGTGCGATCCAGGGCAGCCGCCCGTAGCCCAGGGTCAGCACCAGGACGGCGGCGGCGCCGACGCCCACGGCGGCCCACTGCGCGGGGCGCAGCCGCTCGTGCAGGACGAGGACGCCGAGGCCGATGGTGACGAGCGGGTTGATGAAGTAGCCCAGCGAGGTCTCGACGACGTGGCCGCTGTTGACGCCCCAGATGTACAGGCCCCAGTTCACGGATATGACGGCCGCCGCCACGGCCAGCAGCGCCAGCCGCCGCGGCTGGCGCAGGAGTTCGGGGACCCACGCCCAGCGGCGCATCACCAGCAGCACGAGGGAGACGACGACCAGCGACCAGACCATGCGGTGGGCGAGGATCTCGCCCGCGCCGGACGGTTCGAGGAGCGGCCAGTAGAGGGGGAAGAGCCCCCAGAGCCCGTAGGCGGCGAATCCGTACAGCAGACCGGCACGCTGCTCGTTCACTCGTTCCTCCCGGGGCGCTGGCCGACCGCTCGAAGGTAGCGTGCGGGGCATTCTCCCGTCATCTGCGTATCGCATGACGGTCATGACACCCTCGCCGCGGACCGGGAACGCACCGGGACCGGACGGACACGGGGCGGGGCCCCCGCGGCCGGAGGGGATCCGCCGCGGGGGCCCCGCCGTCCGGCGGGCGGCCGAGGTCAGCCCTTGAGCGCCGCCGCGATCGTGTCCGCGAGCGGGGTGGTGGGACGTCCGATCAGCCGGGCGAGGTCGCCGCTGCCGCCCTGGAGGAGCCCGCGGGAGACGCCGGCGACGTCCACGTCGACGTAGATCCCGGCCACCGCCTCGGGCAGCCCGGCGCCGGTCAGGACCGCCAGGAAGGCCTCGGCGGGCAGGTCGGCGTAGGCGACCGGGCGGCCGGACTGCCGGGCCAGCTCGGCGGCGTACTCGGCCAGCGTCCAGGCCTCGTCCCCGCTGAGCTCGTACACCGCGTCCTCGTGCCCCTCGCCGGTCAGCACGGCGGCCGCGGCCGCCGCGTAGTCCTCGCGGGTGGCGGAGCCGATGCGGCCCTCGCCCGCGCTGCCCGCGACGCCGTGCTCCAGCTGGACGGCGATCTGTGCGGTGTAGTTCTCGGTGTACCAGCCGTTGCGCAGCAGCGTGTAGGTCAGCCCGGAGTCCAGCAGGGCCTGCTCGGTGGCCTGGTGCTCGGCGGCGAGCCGGAAGTCGGCGGCCGGCCCGCCGAGGACGCTGGTGTACGCGAGCCGGGCGACCCCCGCCTCCTTGGCGGCCTCGATCACGGCGGTGTGCTGCGCGACGCGCTGCCCGACCTCGCTGCCCGAGATCAGCAGCACCACGTCGCCCGCGCGGAAGGCGTCCTTGAGGGTCGCGGGCGCGTCGTAGTCGGCCACCCGGAGCTCCACGCCCCGGGCGGCGAGGTCCGCGGCCTTGTCCGCGTCCCGTACGACGGCCACGACCTGCTCGGCCGGGAGGTCGGCCAGCAGCCGCTCCACGACCAGCCGGCCCAGCTGTCCGGTGGCTCCGGTGACGACGATGCTCATGACGGGTTCACTCCAGTCCCTGGTGTCCTTGTGCGTGATGACGGGACTAACCCTAGGGCCAGTACTAACTTCCAGAAAGTACCCACTTCAAAGTAAGCTAGTGGTATGGACGTAAGGGAAGAGCTCACCGCCGTGCTGCAGGCGCCCCCGGACGTGAACGCGCGCAACTGCCCCTCGCGGGTGATCCTCGAACACGTCACCAGCCGCTGGGGCGTGCTGGTACTCGCCGCACTGACCGACGGCACCCTGCGCTTCAGCGAGCTGCGCCGCACGGTCGGCGGGGTCAGCGAGAAGATGCTCGCCCAGACCCTGCAGACCCTGGAGCGCGACGGCTTCGTGCACCGCGAGGCGCACCCCGTCATCCCGCCGCGCGTGGAGTACTCCCTCACCCCGCTCGGCAAGGAGGCCGCGGACCAGGTCTGGGCCCTGGCCCGCTGGACCGAGGGCCGCACGGAGCAGGTGATGGCGGCCCGCCGGGCGTACGACGAGGCCCGGACCTGATCGTCAGGCCCGGGCCCCGTACGGCCGCTGCGGTGGGTGCGGTCGGCGTGAAGGACGCGGTGGGTCAGCCCACGACCGTCCACGTGTCGTTGCCGGCCAGCAGTGCGGCGATGTCGCCCTTGCCGTGCTGCTCGACGGCCTGCTCCAGCTGCTCGGACATCAGCACGTCGTAGACCGGCCGTTCGGCGCTGCGGAACACGCCGATCGGCGTGTGGTGCAGCGTGTCGGGGTCGGCGAGCCTGGACAGGGCGAAGGCCGTCGTGGGCGACGCGGCGTGCGCGTCGTGCACCAGGACCTCGTCCTCGTTCGAGGCGTCGACGTCGACGACCTTCAGGTCGCCGGTGGCCCGGTCGCGTACGACCCCCTTGGCGTTGTCCGCGCCGAAGCGGATCTGCTCCCCGTGCTCCAGCCGGATCACCGCGTTCTCGGCGGAGGCCCGGTCCTTCAGCACCTCGAAGGCGTTGTCGTTGAAGATGTTGCAGTTCTGGTAGATCTCCACGAAGGCCGTGCCCGGGTGCGCGGCGGCCGCCCGCAGCACGCCCGTCAGGTGCTTGCGGTCGGAGTCGACGGTGCGCGCCACGAAGGAGGCCTCCGCGCCCAGCGCCAGCGAGACCGGGTTGAAGGGCGCGTCCAGCGAGCCCATAGGCGTCGACTTGGTGATCTTGCCGAGTTCGGAGGTCGGGCTGTACTGCCCCTTCGTCAGGCCGTAGATCCGGTTGTTGAAGAGCAGGATCTTGAGGTTCACGTTGCGCCGCAGCGCGTGGATCAGGTGGTTGCCGCCGATGGACAGCGCGTCGCCGTCACCCGTGACGACCCACACCGACAGGTCGCGCCGCGAGGCGGCGAGCCCGGTCGCGATGGCCGGGGCACGGCCGTGGATGGAGTGCATCCCGTAGGTGTTCATGTAGTACGGGAAGCGGGAGGAGCAGCCGATCCCGGAGACGAAGACGATGTTCTCCCGGGCCAGGCCCAGTTCGGGCATGAAGCCCTGCACGGCGGCGAGGATCGCGTAGTCACCGCAGCCGGGGCACCAGCGCACTTCCTGGTCCGACTTGAAGTCCTTCATGGACTGTTTGGCTTCGGCCTTGGGGACCAGGGACAGCGCCGGCAGCCCCGGCGTGCGGTGTTCGACGGCAGGCGCCTCAGACATCTGCGCTCTCCTCCTGGATGGCGGCAGCGAGTTGCTCGGCCTTGAAGGGCAGGCCGGTGACCTGGGTGTGCGAGCGGGCGTCGACCAGGTACTTCGCCCGCAACAGGTGGGCGAGCTGGCCGAGGTTCATCTCCGGGACCACTACCTTCTGGTAACGCCCGAGGACCTCCCCGAGATTCCTCGGGAAGGGGTTCAGATGGCGCAGATGGGCCTGCGCGACCGCGCCCCCTGCGCCCCTGATGCGCCGTACGGCCGCCGTGATCGGCCCGTACGTCGAGCCCCAGCCGATCACCAGCGTCCGCGCCTGGCCGTCCGGGTCGTCGACGACGACGTCGGGCACCTCGATGCCGTCGATCTTGGCCTGCCGGGTGCGCACCATCAGGTCGTGGTTGGCCGGGTCGTACGAGATGTGCCCCGTGCCGTCCTGCTTCTCGATGCCGCCGATCCGGTGCTCCAGACCGGGGGTGCCCGGCACCGCCCAGGGGCGCGCCAGGGTCTCGGGGTCGCGCAGGTACGGCCAGAACTCCTCGGTGCCGTCCTCCGCGACGTGGTTGGGCGTCGTCGCGAACTGGACCCGCAGGTCCGGCAGCTCGTCCAGCTCGGGGACCCGCCACGGCTCGGAGCCGTTGGCCAGGTAGCCGTCGGAGAGCAGGAGGACCGGGGTGCGGTAGGTCAGCGCGATGCGGGCCGCCTCCAGCGCCGCGCCGAAGCAGTCGCCGGGGGTGCTCGGCGCCACGATCGGGACCGGCGCCTCACCGTTGCGCCCGTACATCGCCTGCAGCAGGTCGGCCTGCTCGGTCTTGGTCGGCAGGCCCGTCGAGGGCCCGCCGCGCTGGATGTCGACGACCAGCAGCGGCAGCTCGAGCGAGACCGCGAGGCCGATGGTCTCCGACTTCAGCGCGACACCCGGGCCGGAGGTGGTCGTGACGGCCAGCGAGCCGCCGAAGGCCGCGCCCAGAGCGGCGCCGATGCCGGCGATCTCGTCCTCGGCCTGGAAGGTGCGCACGCCGAAGTTCTTGTGCTTGCTCAGCTCGTGCAGGATGTCCGAGGCCGGGGTGATCGGGTACGAGCCCAGGAAGAGCGGCAGGTCCGCCTGGCGGCTCGCGGTGACCAGGCCGTACGACAGCGCCAGGTTCCCCGAGATGTTGCGGTAGGTGCCCGCGGGGAAGGCCGCCTCGGCCGGGGCCACCTCGTAGCTGACTGCGAAGTCCTCGGTCGTCTCGCCGAAGTTCCAGCCCGCGCGGAAGGCCGCGACGTTCGCCTCGGCCAGCTCGGGCTTCTTCGCGAACTTCTTGCGCAGGAAGTCCTCGGTGCCCGCGGTGGGCCGGTGGTACATCCACGACAGCAGCCCGAGCGCGAACATGTTCTTGCTGCGCTCGGCCTCCTTGCGGGTCAGCGGGAAGTCCTTGAGCGCCTCGACCGTCAGGGTGGTCAGCGGCACCGGGTGCACCGCGTAGGCCGACAGCGAGCCGTCCTCCAGCGGCGAGGCCGCGTAGCCGACCTTGGCCATCGCGCGGGTGGTGAACTCGTCCGTGTTGACGATGACCTCCGCGCCGCGCGGCAGGTCCCCGATGTTCGCCTTCAGTGCCGCCGGGTTCATCGCGACCAGGACGTTCGGGGCGTCACCCGGGGTGAGGATGTCGTGGTCGGCGAAGTGCAGCTGGAAGCTCGACACGCCCGGCAGGGTGCCTGCCGGAGCCCGGATCTCGGCCGGGAAGTTCGGCAGGGTGGACAGATCGTTGCCGAACGACGCCGTTTCCGAGGTGAACCGATCTCCCGTGAGCTGCATGCCGTCGCCGGAGTCCCCGGCGAAACGGATCACCACCCGATCGAGCTTCCTGGTCTCCTTGGCCGGTTTCCGCTGCTCTCTCAGAACGGGATGATCGGGGGTTGTCGGGCTGCTGACCTGGCTGGTCACTGAATCGGACCTCCTTCGAGGCGGCGGCTCACGACCGGGGCCGTGACCTTGTGTCCCACGCGCCATCGTACGTGGGTAAGGGTCGCCTTCCCGGGTCTTCCCGCATCGTGAACGCCGCGCTGGGCTCCCTTTGTGCCCTGATGGGTCACGGTCACCGCCCCCCGGAGCCCGTGCTGCCTGCTTCCTCCATATGGGACGCCTTCCGGCGCCGCTCCGGTTCTACGCCTCCGCGGGATCCTCTGACGATACGTCAGAGGATCAGGAATTGAGGTACGTGAGCACGGCCAGGACACGCCGGTGGTCGCCCTCGCTGGGGGCCAGCCCCAGTTTGAGGAAGATGTTGCTGACGTGCTTCTCCACCGCGCCGTCGCTCACCACCAGCTGCTTGGCGATCGCGGAGTTCGTCCGTCCCTCCGCCATCAGCCCCAGCACCTCGCGCTCCCGCGGGGTGAGGCCGGCCAGTACGTCCTGCTTGCGGCTGCGTCCCAGCAGCTGCGCGACCACCTCCGGGTCCAGGGCGGTACCGCCGCCGGCCACCCGTACGACCGCGTCGACGAACTCCCGGACATCGGCTACCCGGTCCTTGAGCAGATACCCGACCCCGCGGGAACTGGCGGCCAGCAGCTCGGTGGCGTACCGCTCCTCCACGTACTGCGACAGCACGAGCACACCCAGCCGCGGGTGGTCGCGGCGCAGCCGCACCGCGGCGCGCACGCCCTCGTCGGTGTGGGTCGGCGGCATCCGCACGTCGGCCACGACCACGTCGGGCACCGCGCCCTCCGCGGCGAGCTCGCCGATCACCTTCAGCAGGGCCTCGCCGTCGCCGACCCCGGCGACGACCTCGTGCCCGCGGTCGGTCAGCAGGCGGGTCAGTCCCTCCCTCAGCAGCACCGAATCCTCGGCGATGACCACCCGCACCCTGTCCTCCACCGCTACCGGCTCCCCCGTGTCGACGTCGACGTGCTGTCCCTCCCCAGCATTCCAGCTTCCGGCGGCGGGCACACGGCCTTGCCGCCGGGGGCGGAGTGCGGGGGAGGGACGGACGGGGGCGCGGTCAGCGTCCTCTCGGTTCTTCCGGTCTTCCCGGTCCTACTGGTTCTTGCGGTTCTTGCGGTTCTCCCGGCGCTTCCGGCTCCTGCGGCCGAGCTGCCCGGCGGTCCCCCGCGGGGTCAGGTCCGCCAGGGCAGCTCGGCCGCGACGGTGGTCGGGCCGCCGGCGGGGGAGTCCACCGCGAGGACGCCGTCCACCGCCCCCAGCCGCTCGGCGAGCCCGGCCAGGCCGGAGCCGCGCGCCGTGGAGGCGCCGCCGCGCCCGTTGTCGACGACGTGGATCATCAGCCGGTCCCCGGAGCGCCACAGGTCGACCGTGGCGCGCGAGGCGCCGCTGTGCTTGCTGATGTTCTGCAGCAGTTCGGAGACGGTGAAGTACGCGATGCCCTCGATCGCCGGCACCGGCCGCCCCGGCAGGTCCACGCTCACCTGCACCGGCACGGTGCAGCGCGCCGCGAGGGAGGACAGGGCGGCGTCCAGGCCGCGGTCGGTGAGGACGGCCGGGTGGATGCCGCGGGCCAGGTCGCGCAGCTCCTGGAGGGCCAGCTTCACCTCGCCGTGCGCCTCCTCGACCATGGTGGCGGCCGCCTTCGGATCCTCCTGCAGCTTCTCCTTGGCCAGGCCCAGGTCCATGGCGAGCGCGACGAGCCGGGCCTGGGCCCCGTCGTGCAGGTCGCGCTCGATGCGGCGCAGGTCGGCGGCGGCGGTGTCCACCACCGTGCCGCGGTCCGACTCCAGTTCCGTGACGCGGCTGGCCAGCCGCGAGGGCCCCAGCAGCCCGGCGACCAGGCCCCGGTCGACGTACGCCATGCCCCGGATCAGCCAGGGGGTGGCCAGGACCAGCAGCAGCCCCAGCACGGAGGTCATGGCCACCTCGAACGGCGAGTCCAGCCACCAGCCGTTGCCGTTGCCGTCCCCGTACAGCTGGAGCCCGGGCTGGTCGGTGTAGGCCGGGAACACCCACTGCCACAGCGGGTACGTGAGGAGCCCCCAGCCGTAGGTGAAGAAGGAGATGGCCACGGAGAAGGTGAACACGCCCCACGGGAAGTGCACGAAGAAGTACAGGATGTGCCGCCAGGAGGCGCCGCTGGTCAGCTGGCCGCCGAGCCACGACATGAAGCCCTGGCCCGGCCGCCGGTGCAGCGGTTCCGGCGCGGCCACGTCGATGCGCAGGCACTGGCGGGCCCGCTCGCGCTCCACGACGCCGAGCCCCCGGCACCCGGCCAGCATCACGGCGAGGACGGGCAGTCCGAGGAAGGTGACCAGCAGGCCCGCCCCCAGCGACAGCATCGTCACCGTGAAGACGAAGCCGATGATGCCCATCGGCAGGTTCAGCAGGAGATACAGGAACTCGCGCCAGGTGCGGGCCTCGATCGGCGCGCGCAGCGCCGCGGGCAGCCGGTGCTCGCGCGGCTCCGGGAAACCGTATGCCATGGTCACGTCCGTCCTCTTCGTCGTACCTCTGCGTCCGCTGGTGATGCCTCCAGCCTCGTCCTGCGGGGCCCTCGCGCCCATGGTGCGGATCGGCGTCTTGGACCTGGGGAAAACCCCACCCCCGCGGTGCGGCGGCCGGGACCCGGGCGGTGTCAGCGGGGGAGCCGCAGCGCCAGCCCGTCGAGGACGACGTCCAGGCCGTAGGCGAACTTGGCCTCGCGCAGCGCGACCGGGTCCTCGAGGGCGGCCGTGGGGTCGGCGTAGGAGCCGGACAGGTGGTCGTGGGGGGCCGCGGCGGCCTGGGCGGCGGGCATGAGACGGGCGATGAAGCCGGCCTCGGTCTCGCCGGAGCGGGCGACCGTGGTGAGCCAGGCGGCTTCCGTGGTGCTCATGCCGATCACGTAGCTCAGGAGGGTGTCGATCGCCCGGCTCGGCTCGGGGAAGCCGGCGGCGGCGAACAGGGCGGCCAGCCGCTCGGAGTACGACATGAGGTTGGGGCCGAGGTAGGCGAGGCCCGCCTGGCCCAGGACCGAGGACAGCCACGGGTGGCGCAGCGCCGTCGCGCGGAAGGACCCGGCGGCCTCGGTGACCGCGGCGCGCCAGTCCGCCCCGCCGGCGGCGGGGACGGCGATCTCGGCGGCGACCTCGTCGACGGCCAGCTCCATCAGCTCGTCCTTGGTCGCGACGTGCCGGTAGAGGGAGGTCGCGCCGGCGTTCAGTCGGGCCCCCAGCTTGCGCATGCTGAGGGCCTCGACGCCCTCGGCGTCCAGCATGGCGATCGCCTCGCGGACGATCGCGCCGCGGCTGAGCGCGGGCTGGTCGGCCTCGCGCTGCTGCCGGGCCCACACGGACGGGATCGGGCTCGGCTTCGTCCTGGCGGCCATGGCGCTCCTTGGGGTACCGGGGTGCGGGCGGATTGCTGCGTACGGCGTTCGCATTCAGCGTACAGGAGCGAGTGTTGCGCACACCGTTCCGCTGTGCGTACAGTGTTCGCACCGAAGGAACGGTGTACGCATCGGAGCCGATGCCCGAAAGGACGCCCCATGGAGACCCGCAACCCCCGCCGCTGGTGGATCCTGATCGTGCTGTGCCTCAGCTCGCTGGTGCTGGTGGTCGACAGCATGGCGCTGACCGTGGCGGTGCCCGCGATGACCGGGGACATCGGCGCGAGCGCCCAGGACACGCAGTGGATCCTCGACTCCTACATCCTGGTCTTCGCCGGTCTCCTGCTGGCTTCGGGAAGCCTCGGGGACCGGTTCGGGCGCCGGAAGGTGATGCTCGTCGGGCTGCTGCTCTTCGGGGCGGCCTCCCTGGCGGCCACCTTCTGCACCAGCCCCGGAGAGGTCATCGCCGTACGGGTCGCGATGGGCGTCGGCGGCGCGCTGATCATGCCCTCGACGCTGTCGATCCTCATCACCGTCTTCGACGAGGAGGAGCGCGGCAGGGCCATGGCGGCGTGGAGCTCGGTGTCGATGCTCGGCCTGGTCGGCAGCCCGGTGCTCGGCGGCGTGCTGATCGACCACTTCTCCTGGCACGCGATCTTCCTGATCAACGTCCCGGTGGTCGCGCTCGCCGTCGCCGCCGGCGTCACCCTCATGCCGGAGTCCAAGGGCCCGTGGAGCAAGCCCGACCCGCTCGGCGCGGTGCTGTCCGCGGCCGGCATGACCGCCCTGGTCTGGTGGATCATCGAGCTCCCGCAGCACGGCGCCTTCGGCGGCCGCTCCGGGATCACCCTGGCCGTCGCCGTCCTCGCCCTCGGCGCCTTCGTGGTCTGGGAGAACGTCACCTCCGCGCCGATGGTCCCCCTGGTCCTGTTCCGGCACCGCAACTTCAGCGGCGGCTCGCTCTCGCTGACCCTGGTCCAGATCGGCAACGGCGGCCTGCTGCTGGTGCTCACCCAGTACCTGCAGTTCGTGCTGGGCTACTCGCCGGTCAAGGCGGGTGTCGCCTTCGTGCCGCTGGCCGTCGCCGCGCTGGCCGGCAACGTCCTGGGCACCACGTTCGCCGCGCGGATCGGCAACCGCCTGCTGATCCTTGGCGGCATGCTCGTCATGGCCTCCTCCTTCGCGCTGCTGACCACCGTCTCGGCCGGCACCGGCTTCGCCGTCCCGGCGGCCGCCCTCGGCCTGCTCGGCCTCGGCGCGGGCCTGGCGATGCCGGCCGCCGTCGGCGCCCTCATGGCCACCATCCCCCCGGAGAAGGCGGGGGTCGGCTCCGCCCTGAACGACACCATCCAGCAGGCCGGTACCGCGCTCGGCATCGCGATCCTCGGCTCGCTGCTGGCGAGCGGCTTCGCCCGCCAGATGCCCGCCGGCACCCCCGAGGAGGCGAGGCACTCCATCGCCGGCGCGCTGGCCGTCGCCCAGGGCGACAGCGGGATGGTCCGCGCGGCCCGGGAGGCGTTCACCGCCTCGATGTCGGCCACCTTCACCATCAGCGCGATCGGCGTCCTCGCCGCCGCCCTGCTGGCTGCCCTGGTCATGCGCGACAGCAGGCCCGAGCCCTCCACCACCCCGGCGCAGGAGGCGGAACTCGCCGCCTGACGCAAGCACGGCAGGCCGGTGCCCTCGCTGGAGGGCACCGGCCTTCCCGCACGCGGCTCAGCCCCGGTCGCGCCAGGGCAGCTCGGCCGTCACCGTCGTCGGGCCGCCGGCCGGGGAGTCGATCACCAGCAGGCCGTCCACCGCGTCCAGCCGTTCGGCCAGACCGCCCAGCCCGCCGCCGTCCGACGCGCTCGCCCCGCCCAGCCCGTCGTCGCGGACCTGGATCATCAGCCGGCCGTCCGAGCGCCACAGCTCGACGACGGCCCGGCGCGCCCCGCTGTGCTTGCTGATGTTCTGCAGCAGCTCGGAGACGGTGAAGTACGCGATGCCCTCGATCGCCGGCGCCGGCCGGCCCGCCAGGTCCACCTGGACCTGCACCGGCACCGTGCACCGGGCGGCCACCGAGGACAGGGCGGCGTCCAGGCCGCGGTCGGTGAGGACGGCCGGGTGGATGCCGCGGGCCAGGTCGCGCAGCTCCTGGAGGGCCAGCTTCACCTCGCCGTGGGCGTCGCCGACCATCCTCGCCGCCGCCTCCGGGTCCTCCTGCAGCTTCTCCTTGGCCAGGCCCAGGTCCATGGCGAGCGCCACGAGCCGGGCCTGGGCCCCGTCGTGCAGGTCGCGCTCGATGCGGCGCAGGTCGGCGGCGGCGGTGTCCACCACCGTGCCGCGGTCCGACTCCAGCTCGGCGATCCGCCGCTCCAGCTCGTCGGAGGGCGACAGCAGGCCGCGGACCATCGCGCGGTCCGCGTTGGCCAGCCCCCGGGCGATGAACGGCAGCACGGGCCACGCCACGAAGAGCGAGGTCAAGGCGACGGTGAAGGTCGCGATCCCCCACGGCAGCCGGATGAAGAAGTACAGCGCGTGCCGCCACCCCACGGGGTCCTTCAGCGAGGTCCACAGCCAGGGGAAGAACCCCATCCGCCCGGGACGCAGCGACCGGGGCTCGTCCACGGCCACCCCGAGCATGCCGCGCGCCCGTATCCGCTCCAGCCGCCCCAGCAGCCGGCACCCGGCCAGTCCCAGTGCCAGCAGCGGCAGGCCGACCACGGTCACCGACAGCCCGACGCCGAGGTAGAGCACGACGGCGACGTAGACGAAGCCCACGAGGTCCACGGGCAGGTTCGCCAGGAGATACGCGATCTCCTTCCACGTCACGGCGTCGAAGGCGAAGCGCGCCGGCGGCAGCGGGGCGGCTTCCCCGCGCTGGGAGTTGATGGTCATGACGCCAAGCCTGCCGGGGACCGGGCGGCCACCGCCATGGGGTGCGCCTGCCAGGAAAAGGTGGGGTTATCCGTACCACCGGTCAGGACGGGTGGTTCCGCTCCGGGAGGCAGGGCCTAGACTCCGTTCGTACAGATCGTCTAAAGATCCACCGGGATCGCTGGACAACGCGCTTACGACGAGAAACGAGGGGCGGACGGACGTGGACTACTTCCACGGCTACTCGGTCGTCGGACTGGTCGCGGTGCTCGGGGTGCTCTTCGTGACCGTGGCCTTCGGGGCCGGTCGCCTGCTGCGGCCCGTCGTGCCGACGCAGGAGAAGATGCTCACGTACGAGTGCGGCGTCGACCCCGTCGGCGAGGGCTGGGCGCACACCCAGATCCGCTACTACGTCTACTCCTTCCTGTACGTCGTCTTCGCGGTCGACGCGATCTTCCTCTTCCCCTGGGCGACGGTGTTCGCCGCCGAGGGGTACGGCGGCACCACGCTGGTCGAGATGTTCGTCTTCCTCGGCTTCCTCGCCGTCGGTCTGCTCTACGCCTGGAAGAAGGGCGTCCTGGAATGGACGTGACCGATGTGACCGATGTGAGCACTCCTGAGTACCTGCCGGAGCCGCGCCGCCTCGGTACGCTCGCGCGGCTGGCACCCGAGCCGATGAAGGTGGTCCTGAACTGGGGCCGCCGCTACAGCCTGTGGGTCTTCAACTTCGGGCTCGCCTGCTGCGCCATCGAGTTCATCGCCGCGTCCATGGCCCGGCACGACTTCATCCGGCTCGGCGTGATCCCCTTCGCGCCCGGCCCGCGCCAGGCCGACCTCATGATCGTCTCGGGCACCGTCACCGACAAGATGGCCCCGGCCGTGAAGCGCCTGTACGAGCAGATGCCCGAGCCGAAGTACGTCATCTCCTTCGGCGCCTGCTCCAACTGCGGCGGCCCCTACTGGGACTCGTACTCCGTGACCAAGGGCGTCGACCAGATCATCCCCGTCGACGTCTACGTGCCCGGCTGCCCGCCGCGGCCCGAGGCGCTGCTCCAGGGCATCCTCAAGCTCCAGGAGAAGATCGCCCGCGAGTCGCTCGGCGAGCGCTACGGCGACGGGGGCACCCCGCCCGCGTCCACCGCAGCGCTGCGCAGCGGCCTGGTCCAGGCCCCGCCGCCGCCCGGGGAGGCCGCGAAGTGACCACGCCCTTCGACCGGCTCCCCGAGCCGGACGCCGTCGCCGAGGTCTTCGGCGCCGAGGCCACGGCGGAGGAGGCGTACGGCCTGCTGACCGTCGACGTCCCCGCCGCCTCCTGGACCGACGCCCTGCGGGCCGCCCGGGACACCCTCGGCTGCACCTTCTTCGACTGGCTCAGCGCCGTCGACGAAGGCGGCACCGGGTTCCGGGTCTGCGCCCACGTGGTGGCCCCCGCGGTCGGCTCCGTTCGGCGCCTGATGATCCGTACGACCGTCCCGCACGAGGCCCCGGCCCTGCCGACCGCCGTCGGCGTCTACGCGGGCGCCGCCTGGCACGAGCGCGAGACGCACGAGATGTTCGGTGTCGACTTCACCGGCCACCCGCACCTGGTGCCGCTGCTGCTGCCCGAGGGTTTCGAGGGGCATCCGCTGCGCAAGGACTTCGTGCTGGCGGCGCGTGTGGCGAAGGCGTGGCCGGGCGCCAAGGAGCCGGGGGAGCCTGCGGCGGGAGCAGCGCACGGCGGCCCCAAGCGCCGCCAGATGCTGCCGCCGGGCGTGCCCGACCCCAACGAGTGGGGACCGCTGAAGGGGCAGTTGCCGCCCGCCCCGGCGAGGCCCGCCCGGACCCCGCGCGCGGCCGGTGCCGCCGGAGCCGCCGGTGCGGCGGGCGGCGGCGGGCGCCGGGGCTGGCAGGGCGCCCGCCGCCGCGGTCGCGCCACTGCGCCCCCAGCAGGGGCGCCAGTTCGCGCTGGGCC